>JAEWFB010000153.1 GCA_023389095.1 Actinomycetes bacterium | reverse complement strand
ACGAGGTCCTTGGCCTCCTTGAGGCCGAGGCTCGTGAGCGCGCGGACCTCCTTGATGACCTGGATCTTCTTGTCGCCGGCGGCGGTCAGGACGACGTCGAACGAGTCCTTCTCCTCCTCCTCGGCGGCGGCAGCGCCGCCACCCGCGACGCCCGCGGCCGCAACGGCGACGGGGGCGGCAGCGGTGACCTCGAAGGTCTCCTCGAACTGCTTCACGAACTCGGAGAGCTCGATGAGGGTCATCTCCTTGAAGGCGTCAAGGAGCTCGTCGGTGCTGAGCTTAGCCATGGTGGCTTCCTTCCTGTTTCTTGCCGTGAGTGGCGATTTGGTGGATGAGCGACGCGTGGCGCGTCAGCTCTCGTCGCCACCCTCGGCGACGTCGGTCGTGGCCTCGTCGGCGGCAGCCGGCGCGGCGGGGCCCTGAGCCTCGACCTTCTGGCGCAGGGCGTCGACCACGCGGGCCGTCTGCGACAGAGGAGCGACGAACAGGTAGGCGGCCTTGTTGAGCGAGCCCTTCATGGCGCCCGCCAGCTTGGCCAGGAGAACCTCGCGGGACTCGAGGTCCGCGAGCTTCGTGATGTCCTCGGCGGTCAGCGGCTTGCCGTCGAGGACGCCAGCCTTGATCACGAGGAGCGGGTTTGCCTTGGCGAAGTCACGCAGGCCCTTGGCGGCCTCGACCGGGTCACCGGTGACGAAGGCGATCGCGGTCGGGCCCTGGAGCTGGCCGTCGAAGGCCGTGATCCCGGCCTCCTTGGCGGCGATCTCCGTCAGCGTGTTCTTGACCACGGCGTAGGTGGCGTGCTCTCGGATCGAGCTGCGCAGCTGCGAGAGCTGCTTCACGGTCAGACCGCGGTACTCGGTGAGAACGGCCGCGCCGGACTCACGGAACCGGTCCGTGATCTCGGCGATGGCTGCCGTCTTCTCGGCGTTTGCCATCTGGGCCTCCTTCCCTTGCGTGGTGACGCCGGGCGGAGTCCGTAGGGCCTGCACGAAAAGAGCCCCGGCGCAGGACGCTCGGGGCTCGGACCAGCACGCGGACGTGCCGTTCTCGCTCGATCGGCCTGCGCTGGTTGCCCGCATCGTGCGGAACCTTCGGGAGTCGTGGTGGCCACGTCTCCAACCGGCGGTCATTGGTCGCGGACCAGATTACGGGCTCGGAGTCCCACGACCAAATCGGCGTGGGTCGGCGGCCGGGCCGGCGGCCGGGTCGATGCGGCGGGTCCGCCCCGGCGTCCTCGCAATCGCGCGCCCGGGCCCCTAGCGTGGCCCCCATGGTGACTGGCGGCCGAGGGCGCGGACCCGAGCACCCCCGGGTGCGGGCCCTGCGGCGCCGACGGCTCTGGGCGGGCGCGGCGGTGGCGGCCTGCATCGCCGTCGACGTGTGGTCGGTGGCGTGGGCGGGGGCCCGTGAGCCGCAGCCACCTGCAGCGCCGCAGCCACCGGCTGCGCTCTCGGTCATCTCGGGGGTGGCGCTGGCGGCCGGCACGGGCCCCCTCGTGCACCTCGACGCCGTCGAGACGGTGCCCGACTCACCCCTGCCACCGGGGTCCGACGCCGCGGACGGCCGATCCGGGTCGTCCACCACGTCGAGGACGACGAAGGTCGTCGAGAAGGGCGACGGACGCTTCACGCTCCTGCCGATTCCCGTCGACGCGGCGCGGACCCACGTGACGACGGGGCGCGTCGTCCGCTTCACGCTCGAGATCGAGGGCGGGCTCGGGGTGGACCGCAACGAGTTCGCCCGGACGGTCGTGGCGACGCTGACCGACCCTCGCGGGTGGGAGGGCGTCGACGGCGTCCACTTCGTCGGCCTCTCGCCCCAGCAGGTCGACAAGGGCGCCCACCCCGACCTTCGCATCACCCTGGCCAGCCCCGACACGATCGACCGCGTCTGCGCCCCGCTCGAGACCCGCGGCGAGGTCAGCTGCCACAACGGCGGCCGGGTCGCGCTCAACCTGCGGCGCTGGGTGCTCGGCGCCGATGCCTACGGCGAGGACGTCGCCGCCTACCGCACCTACCTCGTCAACCACGAGGTCGGTCACGGCATCGGGCACGCCCACGCCTACTGCGCCGGTGCCGGCAAGCCGGCGCCCGTCATGATGCAGCAGACGTACGGCCTCAAGGGCTGCACGGCCTGGAACTGGCCGAGCCCGAAGAGCGCCTGAGGCGCCACGTCGAGGCACCGGCGTCGCGGTCAACCCGACGCCGCTCGCCACCTGCCCCCGGGGTGGGAGCAGGTGGCGAGCGGTGTTGACGGCCTGTGTCGCGGGACGGGTCAGGGTGCCGGATGCAGCACCATGGCCGAGCCCCCGCCACGACGCGTCGGCTCGGCGGCCGCCTCGAACTGCCCGTGGCCGAGGCTGCGGATCGCCGTGACCGCCCCGATCTCCCCGGCGTCGCTCAGGGTGTGCCCGAGGGCACGCAGGCCGGCCGCGGCCGGGCTCGCGAGGAACGCCGGCTCGGCGCCCTCGGAGGATCCGTTGCGCGAGGAGAGCCGCGGCGCCGCGATCGCGTCGACGAGCGAGAGGTCGCGGTCGAGGTAGCCGAGGATCGTCTGGGACACCGAGGTGATGATCGTCGCGCCACCCGGCGAACCGACCGCGAGGAACGGCGCGCCGTCCTTCATGAGGATGGTCGGGCTCATCGACGATCGCGGGCGCTTGCCCGGGCCGGGCAGGTTCGGGTCGGGAACGCCGGGCGTCAGCGGGGTGAAGTTGAAGTCGGTCAGCTCGTTGTTGAGCAGGAACCCCCAGCCGGGCACGGTGATGCCGGAGCCGCCGGTCTGCTCGATCGTCAGGGTGTACGACGCCACGTTGCCCCACCGGTCGGTCGCCGTGAGGTGCGTCGTCGACAGGCCCTCGTACGGCTCCTTCTGGGCCGTCGACCCGGGAGCGCACGAGGTGTAGCTGCCGTCGGGCGAGCCGAACGGGATGGGACGCGGCTGGGCCTTGGCGGGGTCGAAGAGGCAGGCGCGCTCGGCGGCGAAGGCCGGGCTGACGAGCTCGGACACCGGCACGTTCGGCACGTCGCCCACGTACCGGTTGCGGTCGGCGAACGCCGTGGCCGACGCCTCGGAGAAGCGGTGCAGGTAGTCGACGTCGGTGACGTCGGACGTCTTGAGGCCGGTGCGGTCCTCGTAGGCCTTCATGAGGTTCAGGATCTCGGCGACGGCGATCCCGCCCGAGCTGGGCACCGGCATGCCGTAGACGTCGAGCCCCTCGTAGCGCGAGTGGATCGGCGCCTTCGTCAGCGCCCGGTAGGCGGCGAGGTCGCGCAGCGTCATCTGCCCGCCCATGACGCCCTGGCCCGGCTTGGTGTGCGGGGCGTTGGACTCGCGCACGATGGCCTCGCCGAGGCGGCCCCGGTAGAGGACGTCGACGCCCTGGGTGCGCAGCGTCCGGTAGGCCTTGGCCATGTCGGGGTTGGTGAAGGTCGAACCGACGGCCGGCGGCTGCCCGCCCGGGAGGAACACCTTGGCCGTCGCGGGGAACCTCGAGAACCGGTCGGCGTTCTGCGCCGTCTGGTCGTGGAAGGTCTGGTCGACGACGAAACCCTTGGCGGCGAGCCGCTCCGCAGGCTTGAGCGCGTCGTTGAAGCTCAGGGTGCCGTAGTCGTGCAGCGCCTTGGCCCACAGGGCCGGGGTGCCGGGGATGCCGACGGACAGGCCGGAGTTCACGGCCGTGTTGAAGGGATACGGCTGGCCGGTGGCCGGGTCGATGAACGTCTTGTCGGTGAACGACATCGGCGCCGTCTCGCGCCCGTCGATGGTGCTGACCTTCTTCGAGCGGGCGTCGTAGTAGACGAGGAAGCCGCCACCGCCGATGCCCGCGCTGTAGGGCTCGGTGACCCCGAGGGCCGCCGCGGTGGCCACGGCTGCGTCCGCCGCGTTGCCACCCCGGGCGAGCACGTCGATGCCGACCTGCGAGGCATCGTGGTCGACCGAGCTGACCGCGCCGCCCGAGCCGGTCATCACGGCGGCCTTCGGCAGCGGGGTGGGCCGGCCGTGCCACCCCCGGTCGGTGGAGGGATGGCTCGGTGCCGGTGCCGATGGCTGTGCGCCGGCCTGGGGTGCCAGCAGGGCGAGCGGGAGTCCCGCACTGACACCTGCCACGACCCAACGTCTGGTGCTGCGTGTCTGTCGGCTCATCGTTCGACCGTACCGGCGCAGGCGGCGTCGGTCGCGGCGAGCGACGCGCCCGATCTGCGCCGGGCACGACGAGAGCCCGCCACCCCAGCGGGTGGCGGGCTCTCGCGTCAGGACCGAGCCGTCGGCGTCGGTGCCCGGGGCGTGCGGCGACTCAGGCGGTCGCGTCCTCCTCGACGAGGAGGTTGCGGGTCTTGCTGAAGTCGAGCGGGATGCCGGGGCCCATCGTCGTGGAGATCGTGGCCTTCTCGATGTAGCGGCCCTTGGAGCTGGACGGCTTGAGACGCAGGATCTCCTCGAGCGCGGCGGCGTAGTTCTCGACGAGCTTGGACTCGTCGAAGGACGCCTTGCCGATGATGAAGTGGAGGTTCGCGTGCTTGTCGACGCGGAACTCGATCTTGCCGCCCTTGATGTCGGTGACGGCCTTGGCGACGTCCATCGTCACGGTGCCGGTCTTCGGGTTCGGCATGAGGCCGCGCGGACCGAGGACCTTGCCGAGACGACCGACCTTGCCCATCATGTCGGGCGTCGCGACGACGGCGTCGAAGTCGAGCCAGCCGCCCTGGACCTTCTCGAGCATGTCGTCGGAACCGACGTAGTCGGCGCCGGCCTCACGCGCGGCCTCGGCCTTGTCGGCGTTGGCGAACACGAGGACGCGCGCCGTCTTGCCCGTGCCGTGCGGCAGGTTGACGGTGCCGCGGACGGCCTGGTCGGCCTTGCGCGGGTCGACACCGAGGCGGAAGGCCACCTCGACGGTCTCGTCGTACTTGGCCTTGGCGGTCTGCTTGGCGACGCGGACGGCCTCGAGCGGGGCGTAGACCTTGCCGGGCGTGACGAGCTCGGCGGCTGCGCGGTAGTTCTTGCTGCGCTTCATGGAACTGCTCCTTGCGTGGTGGTGGAGTCGTGGTGCGGACCAGCGCTGGTCCTCCCACGTGGCCGACGGCACACGGTCCGTGTGCCCTCCGGCCGGGGGTGACGCCTCGATCAGAGCAGGGCTCAGAGCGCGGTGTCGATGCCCATCGAGCGAGCGGTGCCGGCGATGATGCGCGCCGCCATCTCCTCGTCGTGGGCGTTGAGGTCCTCCATCTTCTGGCGGGCGATCTCGAGGACCTGCTCGCGAGAGAGCTTGGCGACCTTGGTCTTGTGCGGCTCGCCCGAGCCCTTGGCCACACCGGCGGCCTTCTTGATGAGCTCGGCGGCCGGCGGCGTCTTCGTCACGAAGGTGAACGAGCGGTCCTCGTAGACCGTGATCTCGACCGGGATGACGTTGCCGCGCTGGGCCTCCGTCGCGGCGTTGTACGCCTTGACGAACTCCATGATGTTGACGCCGTGCTGACCGAGCGCCGGGCCGACGGGCGGGGCCGGGGTGGCCTGGCCGGCCTGGATCTGCAGCTTGATGAAGCCGGAGACCTTCTTCTTGGGGGGCATGGGTGCCTACCTTCTGCGTTGTGGGCCGACGCCGTGGGCGATGACCCGGTTGCATGCCTCCGCGGGATGCCGCGGGGACGGACGGGGCGGACCGCGACGCGGTCCGGTTTCGCTCAGATCTTGGCGACCTGACCGAAGGACAGCTCGACCGGGGTCTCCCGGCCGAAGATCGAGACCAGCACCTTGAGCTTCTGGGTGTCGGCGTTGATCTCGGAGATCGTGGCGGGGAGGGTCTCGAAGGGGCCCTCCATGACGGTGACCGACTCGCCGACCTCGAAGTCGACGACGCGGACGTCCTTCGGGGCGCTCGCGGCGCCCGAGGCGGCGGCGCCCGCAGGAGCGGCGGTCTCGAAGGTCGGGGCGAGCATCGTGAAGACCTCGTCGAGCGAGAGCGGCACCGGCTGGTGGGCGTTGCCGACGAAGCCGGTCACGCCGGGCGTGTGGCGCACGGCGCCCCAGCTCTCGTCGGTGAGGTCCATGCGGACGAGGACGTACCCGGGCATCCGGACGCGACGGACCTGCTTCTTCTGCCCGTTCTTGATCTCGGTGACCTCCTCCATGGGGACCTCGATCTCGAAGATGAAGTCCTCCATGTTGAGGGTCTGGATGCGCGTCTCGAGGTTGGCCTTGACGCGGTTCTCGTAGCCCGCGTAGGAGTGCACGACGTACCAGTCGCCGTCCTTCATGCGCAGGTCGCGCTTGAAGTCGGCGACGGGGTCGGCGCTCTCGATTGGCTCGACGGACTCGACGGACTCGACCTCGGAGTCGTCGGCGGTCTCGGCGTCGACGACCTCGCCGGTCGTCTCGTCGACCGTCACGTCGGCGGTGTCCTCACCCGCGGCGTCGACCGAGGCGTCGGACGGGTCGACCACCGGGTCGAGGACGTCGCTCTCGGTGCTCTCGCCGTTCGGGGCGCCCTGGGGGGCGAACTGCTCGGACACGCTCTGACCTGCTTCCTTGCTCGTGGACCAGCCGGAGGCTGGCGGTGACTCCCGGTGACGGGGCCGGCCGCGACTCGCGCGCCTCCCCCGGTGCCAGACCTAGGTCGTCGAACCGGTGAAAACCCACGAGATCAGCCTGCTCAGACCGAAGTCGAGCGCCGACACCAGGGCCATCATGATCACGACGAAGACCACGACGACCGTCGTGTACCGCACGAGCTCGGGACCCGTGGGCCGCACGACCTTGCGCAGCTCGTCGAGGATCTGCCGGACGAAGAGGCTCAGTGCGGAGAAGAACCGCGACATCGGGTTGCCGCCGCGAGCCTTGCCGGCTCGGCCGGACCCGCGCTTGGCGCTCGTCTCCGTCACGATTCCTACTTTCTGCCTGGGAAACCGGCCCGCGACAGGCCCCGGTGGACCGGGACAGGAGCCGCGTGCCGCCTTGCACGACGACCACATCACTGGGATGCGCAGGGCAAGAGGGACTCGAACCCCCAACCGCTGGTTTTGGAGACCAGTGCTCTACCAATTGAGCTATTGCCCTTCGCCACGGTCGTTGGGAGACCGCGGCGGGACGGCATGCGTCAGCATGGCCAGCGTCAGCCGTCCGAGCGACGATCATACGGGACGGATCCGCCCGATGCGAACCGGCCGTCACGAGCGCCGTCCGCCATCCTCGCAGGTCGCCCGTCACGACACCAGCGCCGGCCCCACCCGCGACCCCGGTGCCGGCCCCACCCGCGACCCCGGTGCCGGCCCCACCGGCATGCGGACCGGCCTGCCCACCGACGCGAGGCGGTGGCAGGATCGAGTGCGTGACGAACTCGCGCAGCCCCCTCGCGTCCCTGTCCGACGACGACCTCGCCGCCTTCCTCACGGAGCAGCAGGCCGCGTACGCCGCCCTCGAGGGTCGCGCCCTCAAGCTCGACCTGACGCGCGGCAAGCCCTCGAGCGCGCAGCTCGACCTGTCCGACGGGCTGCTGCGCCTGCCGACGACCACCAGGGACCGCGCCGGCGTCGACGTCCGCAACTACGGCGGGCTCGAGGGCCTGCCCGAGCTGCGCGAGCTCTTCGCCGAGCTGCTCGGCGTCGAGCCGTCGCAGGTCGTCGCCGGGGGCAACTCCAGCCTGACGATGATGTACACGACCGTCGTCGACCTGCTCCTCTTCGGCGGCGTCGACTCTCCGCGTCCGTGGTCGCAGGAGCCGGCCGTGACGTTCGTCTGCCCGGTGCCCGGCTACGACCGTCACTTCTCGATGCTGGCCGAGCTGGGCATCGAGATGGTGACCGTCGACATGCACGACGACGGGCCCGACATGGGCGCCGTCGAGGCGCTCGTCAAGGACGACCCGAGCGTCAAGGGCATCTGGATCGTGCCCACCTATGCGAACCCGACCGGCGCGGTCGTGTCGCAGGAGATCGCCGCACGCCTCGCGGCCATGCCGACCGCGGCGCCCGACTTCACGATCTTCTGGGACAACGCGTACGCCTTCCACCACCTGACCGAGCACGAGGCCAAGAGCGCCGACATCCTGACCCTCGCCGCCGCGTCGGGGAACCCGAACCGTCCGGTCATGTTCGCCTCGACCTCGAAGATCACCTACGCCGGTGCCGGGGTGTCCGTCCTCGCCGCGAGCCAGGCCAACGTCGCCTGGTACCTCAAGCACCTGTCGATGGCCTCGATCGGCCCGGACAAGGTGAACCACCTGCGCCACGTCGAGTTCTTCGGCGACGCCGAGGGCGTCCGGGCGCACATGCGCAAGCACCGCGAGATCATCGCCCCGAAGTTCGCCGCCGTCGACGAGGCGCTGACGGCGGGCCTCGCCGGCCTCGAGGTGGCCACGTGGAGCCACCCCACCGGCGGCTACTTCGTCAACCTCGACGTCCTCGACGGCACCGCCTCGCGCGTCGTCGAGCTGGCCAAGGCCGCCGGCATCGCCCTGACCCCGGCCGGTGCCTCCTTCCCCCACGGAAAGGACCCGCGCGACCGCAACATCCGCCTCGCCCCGACCTTCCCGACCCTCGACGACGTCCGCACCGCGATGGCCGGGGTCGCCACCTGCGTCGCCCTCGCCGCTGCCGAGTCCGTGACGCGCGGACGCGGTACCGGGGTAGGGGCAGGTGGCGAGGGCGCCGCCGCCGGCGCCGCGGCCGAGACGACCGAAGGAGCAGCACGATGAGCGGCATCGAGCCGAACGAGAACATCGAGGACGACCTGACGAGCTACAGCGTCGACGACGAGGACCAGCTCCAGCCCGAGGACACCCTCGCGGACGGCGACCTCGAGGACGTCCTCGACCGCGGCTACTCCCCGAACGACCGGCCCCAGGGCGTCACCGCGCACGGTACGACCGCGCGCGAGGAGTCCGAGGACGAGACGATCGACGAGCGGATCCTCCAGGAGGTGCCCGACCCCAACTCGGCCTACGGTCGCCCCGACGACGAGAGCGGCCTCGAGCAGGAGCGCGTCGGCGGCGACGACCCCGACTCCATCGCGGCCGAGGACGACTGGCTCGGCGACAACGAGGTCGGCGACGAGCGCGCCGGCCGGCTCGTCGCCGACGACGAGGGGGCGCACGAGGACGACGAGAAGCAGGCCTGGGGCCGCGACGTCGGCGTCGACGGGGCCGGCGCGTCGGCCGAGGAGGCGGCGATGCACGTCGTCGACGAGATCGCCGACGAGCCCGAGGACCGCTGAAGGCTGCGGACCGGGCCTCGCCCAGGCCCACCCACCACCACCCGGCCCGGCACGCGCGCAGCGTGCCGGGCCGTGTCGGTTGCGGCCGGCACGGGGGTGGGATGCTGTCGGCCATGACGCGCGACGTGCAGGCCCTGCCCAAGGCCCACCTCCACCTGCACTTCACCGGGTCGATGCGCGTCGAGACGGTGCGTGACCTCGCCGAGCGGCACGGGATGCGCCTGCCCGACGCGCTCGTCGGGCACTGGCCGCCGCGCCTGGCCCGAGCCACCGACGAGCGCGGGTGGTTCCGCTTCCAACGCCTCTACGACGCCGCCCGCAGCTGCGTGCGGGACGAGGAGGACATGCGCCGGATCGTGCGCGAGGCCGCCGAGGACGACGCGGACGAGGGCTCGCGCTGGCTCGAGATCCAGGTCGACCCGACGTCGTACGCGCCGTTCGTCGGCGGCATCACCCCGGCCCTAGAGATCGTCCTCGACGAGGCCCGGGAGGTGTCGGCGCAGGGCCGCATCGGCGTCGGGGTCGTCGTCGCGGCGAGCCGGATGCGCCACCCGCTCGAGGCCCGCACGCTGGCGCGCCTGGCCGCGCGGTACGCCGGTGACGAGGCGGGCGACGTGGTCGGGTTCGGCCTGAGCAACGACGAGCGCCGCGGGAGCACCCCGGACTTCGCGCACGCCTTCGAGATCGCCCGCCGGGCCGGTCTCGCGCTCGTGCCGCACGGTGGCGAGCTCCTGGGCGCGCAGGCCGTCATGGAGACCCTCGAGTCGCTGTCCCCCGACCGGATCGGCCACGGCGTGCGGTGCGTCGAGGACCCCCAGGTGCTCGACGCCGTCGCCGAGGCGGGCGTGACGCTCGAGGTGTGCCCGGGCAGCAACGTGGCCCTCGGGGTCTACGCCGACCCGGGCGACGTGCCCCTGCGGCAGATCGTCGAGGCCGGGGTGCGCGTCGCGCTCGGCGCCGACGACCCCCTGTTGTTCGGCTCACGGCTCGCCGCCCAGTACGCTGCCGCCCGCGCTCTCGGCTTCGACGATGCCGGCCTGGCCGGCCTCGCCCGGGGCTCGATCGAGGGCAGCCTCGCCCCGGAACGGGTGCGCAAGCAGGCGCTCGACGACGTCACCGCGTGGCTCGACACCGCCGACCGCGCCCGGGACGAGCCGGCCGTGGCCCCGGCGTGAGCCCGCAGTGATGCCCGCCACACCCCAGACCGGCCCAGACCGTGACGACCCGGGCGCTCGGGCACGCGTCTCGGCCCCCCTCACCCGGGTCGGGGAGGCGGGACGAGTTTGCCCGGGGCCGGGGCGCGCAGTCATGCTGTCGGGGAGATGAAGACGCAGACCCCCGCCCCCGCACGCCCCCAGACCGCCTCGGGCGCCCGGCTGCGACGCCTCGCCGTCGTGGGTCTGGCCGCCCCCGTCCTCGCCCTCGCCGCCTGCAGCAGCGAGGCCTCGGTGACGGCCGACCCGACCGCCGGCTCGACCGCCGGAACGACGCCCCCGACCTCGTCGGCCACGTCGAGCGCCTCCGGGTCGACCGAGGCCACCACGAGCACCGCCCCGGCGCAGACCACGTACGTCGACACGAACGCCGTCATCAAGGACCCGACGCTGGGGCACGTCATCACGGCGACCCGCGTGGCCCGCAACCTCACCTGGCCCGCGGGAAACCCGGTCGCCTCCCAGGAGTTCGAGATCGTCGGCGTGCGGGTTCGGGTGCAGGCCGGCGACCGCTACTCCGCCTCCGTCGACCCCTCGATGCTGACCCTGGTCGCGACCAGCCCGAACCAGACCGTCTCGCCGACGGCCGAGTTCTCGCAGCGGTGGCAGGCCGCTCCGCTCACGAAGGTGGACCGCGGCGGGACCGGGTCCGGCTGGGTCTTCTTCAAGGTGAACCGCGGCACGACGACCTCGCTCCGCCTGGCCTTCAACCGTCCGGCCTACCAGGTCAGCACGACGGACAAGAAGATCGACGCCCACAACTTCTGGGTGCAGCTGACGCGTTGAGAGACGGCCGCCACCGCAGCCGACGGCTCCGGATCCCTCTGGGACCCGGGGCCGTTCGCGTTCCCGACCGCGTCGGCCGCGTCGACCGCGTCGGCCGTGTCGGCCGTGTCGGCCGTGTCGACCGTGTGGACCGTGTGGACCGTGTCGGCTAGAGCCGCTCGCCGACGAGCACGGGCTCGTTGACGAGAGTGACCCCGAACGCCTCGCGCACGCCGTCGCGCACGCGTCGGGCCACGTCGAGCACCTCGCTGGTGCTCGCGTCGCCCCGGTTGGTCACGGCCAGCGTGTGCTTCGTCGACAGCGACGCCGGGCCGGGCAGGCCGAAGCCCTTGGCGAAGCCGGCGTGGTCGATGAGCCAGGCGGCGCTGGTCTTGACCCGGCCGTCGGGCTCGGCGAAGGGTGGCGGCGTCGGTCCCTCGTAGCCGAGCCGCTCGCCGACGCGCTCGACGAGGTCGTCGAACTCGTGGCGGCTCAGGACCGGGTTGGTGAAGAACGACCCGCACGAGTACGTGTCGGGGTCGTCGGCGTCCAGGACCATCCCGCGACGTCGGCGCTGCTCGAGCACCGCGGCACGGGCGTCGGCCAGCGGCACCCGCGTGCCGAGCTCCACGCCGAGGCCCTCCGCGAGCGCCGCGTAGGCGACGGGACGGGCCAGGTCGGCGATCTCCAGCTGGAAGACGACGTCGAGCACGACGTACCGGCCGGTGCTCTTGAAGAGGGAGTGCCGGTAGGTGAAGGCACAGTCGGCGTTGGCGAAGGTGCGCACGACCTGGTCGCGGCGGTCCCACGTACGCACCTGGTAGATGGTCTGGGAGACGTCCTGGCCGTACGCACCGACGTTCTGCACCGGTGTGGCGCCGGTGAGCCCGGGGATGCCGCTCAGGGCCTCCACCCCCGCCCAGCCCTCGCCGACGAAGTGGTCGACGACGTCGTCCCATCCCTCCCCCGCGGCGACCCGGACGACGGCTCCACCGCACCAGTCGGCCGACTCCGGGGTGATGCCGGAGGTCGCCACCCGCACGACCGTGCCGGCGAACCCGTCGTCGGCCACGACGAGGTTCGAACCGCCGGAGAGCAGCAGGAGCGGCTCGTCGGCGTCGTCGACCTCACGGACGGCGTCGACGAGCTCGTCGGTGGTCGTCACGGTGACCAGGCGGGCCGCCGGTCCACCCACCCGCATCGTCGTCAGCCCGGACAGCGGGACGTCGTGCTCCTCGCGCACCGTGGGCCTGCTCAGTCGAGGCGGGCGACGGCGAGGGCGCGACCGAGGATCTTCTCCCCGCCGCACGTGGCGGTCAGCTCGACCGTGACGCGGCCGGTCTCGGCGTCGACGGCCTTGACGACCCCCGAGACCTCGATGTCGGCACCGGTCTCGTACGGCACGACGACGGGCTTGGTGAAGCGGACGCCGTACTCGACGACGCGGCCGGCATCGCCCACCCAGTCGGTGACCACGGTGACGGCCGAGCCCATGGTGAACATCCCGTGGGCGATGACGTCGGGCAGGCCGACCTCCTTGGCGAACCGCTCGTCCCAGTGGATGCGGTTGCGGTCGAGGGAGGCGCCGGCGTACTGGACGAGACGCGCGCGGTCGACGTGGATGGTGCGGGCGGGCAGGACGTCGCCGACCGACACGGAGGACAGGGCGCGCACGCCGGTGGTGGTGTCGCCGCTCATCACTCGGCTCCTCGGATGACGATGGTGGACGTGGCGGTGCAGACGGCCTCGCCGCCCTCGGTGGCCAGCTCGGTGCGGGTGGTCACCATGGCGTGACCGCCGGCCTCGCGCACGGTGTCGACGTGGAGGGTCCCCACGACGGCGTCGCCGGCCGTGAGGGGCCGGTGGTGGGTGAAGCGCTGCTCCCCGTGGACGACGCGCGAGAAGTCGATACCGGCCTCGGGGTCGCGGATCAGCTGCGCGTCGCACTGCTGGGCGATGAGGACCGCGAAGGTCGGCGGTGCGATGACGTCGGCGTAGCCCCGCGACCGGGCGACCTCGGCGTCGACGTGGACCGGGTCGGCGGACCCGACCGCCTCGGCGAACTCGCGGATCTTGGCCGCGCTGACGCGATAGGTCTCGGTGGGCGGGTAGACCCGGCCCTGGAAGTCTGCGTTCACCGGCATGCGGGCAGCCTATCGAGGGGACAACGACGACCGCTCCCCCGGCCGGTGGCCGAGGGAGCGGTCGTGAGTCGACGCGGGTAGAGCGGGTCCGCGTCAGCGGGTCTCGCGGTGCTCCGTGTGCTTGCCGCACTTCGGGCAGAACTTGTTGAAGGAGAGGCGGTCGGGGTTGTTCCGACGGTTCTTCTTCGTGATGTAGTTGCGGTCCTTGCAGT
>JAEWFB010000149.1 GCA_023389095.1 Actinomycetes bacterium | reverse complement strand
GCGCCTCCACCCGGTCCACGGACCGGCGCTCGGACTGCCCCTCGGTGAGCCCGAGCGCGGTCCGCAGGCCGGGGACCGCACCGTTCGCGCCGGCGAACACCTGGTTCGCGCGCAGGATCGCCAGGGTGAGGTCGGCCAGGCCCGCCCCCGCGGGGGCCTGGCCGAGGACGTGGAGGCCGTCGCGGATCTGGACGTCCTTGACCTCGCAGAGCCAGCCGTCGACGTGCACGACGAACTCGTCGAAGGCGTCGTCCTCGGGCCGGTCGGTGAGGCCGAGGTCGTGGTGCATCTCGGCGGCCTTGATGAGCGACCAGATCTCGGCGCGCAGGGCCGGCGCCTTGGCCGGGTCCATGACCGAGACGTTGCCGTACTCGTCGAGCAGCTGCTCGAGCCGGGCGATGTCGCCGTAGCTCTCGGCGCGGGCCATCGGCGGCACGAGGTGGTCGACGATCGTCGCGTGGGCGCGGCGCTTGGCCTGGGCGCCCTCGCCGGGGTCGTTGACGAGGAACGGGTAGACGAGCGGGATAGAGCCGACCGTCGCGTCCGGGCCGCACGCCGCGGAGAGGGCGAGGTTCTTGCCGGGCAGCCACTCGAGGTTGCCGTGCTTGCCCATGTGGACGATGGCGTGCGCGCCGAACTCCCTTGCGAGCCAGCCGTACACGGCGAGGTAGTGGTGCGTCGGCGGGAGGTCGGGGTCGTGGTAGATCGCGATGGGGTTCTCGCCGAACCCGCGCGGCGGCTGGACGATCACGACGAGGTTGCCGGCACGGAGGCTCGCGGCGACGAGCTCGCCGTCGGCGTCGGTGTGCCGGTCGACGAACACCTGGCCTGGCGCCTCGCCCCAGTGCTCGGTGACGGCGTCGCGCAGCTCGGCCGGCAGCTCGGCGAACCACTCGCGGTAGCGGGCGGCGGGGATGCGCACCGGCTGGCCGCTCAGCTGCTCCTGGGTGAGCCAGTCCTCGTCCTGGCCGCCGGCGGCGATGAGCGCGTGGATGAGGGCGTTGCCCGCGGTGGTGTCGGGCTCCTCGCCGTCGACGGGGTCGAGCGGGCCGGTGCCCGGGATCTCGCCGGGCTCGCCGAGGTCGTAGCCGGCCTCGCGCATGGCCCGCAGCAGCCGGATGACCGAGACGGGGGTGTCGAGGCCGACGGCGTTGCCGAGCCGCGAGTGCTTGCTCGGGTAGGCCGACAGGACGACGGCGACGCGGCGCTCGGCGGGCGGCATGTGGCGCAGCCGGGCGTGGTTGACGACCAGTGCGGCGAGACGGGCGCAGCGCTCGAGGTCGGGCACGTAGTGCGGCAGACCGTCGGCATCGGTCTCCTTGAAGGAGAAGACACCCCCGATGATCCGGCCGTCGAACTCGGGCACGGCAACCTGCGTCGCGACGTCGAGCGGGCTCATCCCGTCGTCCGAGGCCAGCCAGTCGGCGCGGCTCCACGTGAGGCACAGGCCCTGGACGATCGGCATGTCGAGGGCGGCGAGCGCCTGCACGTCCCACGCGTCGTCGTCCTCGCCCGCGCTCGCGGTGGCCGGACGCGTGCCGCCCGCGGCGAGGACCGTGGTGACGAGCGCGTCGTACTCGCGCAGGTGCTCGAGGAGGTCCTCGGACGCGTCGCGCAGCGACGAGACGAACACCGGGATGCCGACGCCGCCCGCCGCGTCGACCGCGTCGGCGAGGGCGTGGACGTAGGCGGTGTTCTCGGCGGCGTGCTGCGCGCGGTAGAAGAGGATCCCGACGCGCGGGGCCGGGGTCGCCGCGTCGGCGCGGGGCGCGGCGGCCGGCCGGTCGAGGACGCCCCACGTCGGCAGCGTGCGCGGCGGCTCGAAGCCCTCGCCGGTCAGCAGGAGCGTGTCGCCGAGGAAGGCGTGCAGCTCGCGGAGGTTGTCGGCGCCGCCCTCGGCGAGGTAGCGGTGCGCGTCGGCGACGATGCCCGGCGCCACCGTGGACAGCTCCATGAGCGCGGCGTTCGGCGTCTGCTCGCCGCCGAGGACCACGAGCGGGACGCCGGTGGCGGCGATCCGGCGGAAGCCGTCGCAGAGGTCCTGCGGGCCGCCGAGGATGCGGGCGACGACGACGTCGGCGCCCTCGATGGCCTCGGCCATCGAGGTGTGGCCGGGCCGGGACGGGTTGGCCACGACGTAGTCGGCGCCGCTGCCGCGGGCGCAGAGCAGGTCGGTGTCAGACGTCGAGAGCAGCGCGATGCGCGTCACTGGAACTCCTCGGCGGGGTGTCCACGCCCCGCGGTCGAAAGGAAACGATGCGCCGCCGGCAGTTCCTGACTCACCCTCCGCTTCGCAGTGGCGGGCTCACAGTGGCGGGACCGTCCCGGACTCTCACCGGGTTCCTGGTCGACGACGCTGGGCCCACCCTAGCCGCACGCCCCCTCGGCGCGCTCACCTCGTCCGGCCGCGGCGAGCGGCTTGCCCTCCGACGGGGCGGGCCTACGATGTGCCGCGTGACCGCCCCGGGGACCCGCCGACGACCGGCAGCAGACGCCTGTCCGGGTGTCTCGCGACCCTTCGCGGCCGCCGACGGAGCCATCGTCAGGGTCCGTCCGGCCGCTCAGCCGGTGCCCGTCGCCGCGCTCGCGTCCCTGCTCGACATCGTTGCAGCACAGGCTGATCCGGCGCTCCAGCTGACCTCGCGGGCCGCTCTCCAGCTGCGTGGGCTGCCCGACCCGGTACCGCTGCAGGTTCGCCGGGCGATCACGGCGACCGGCCTCGTGCCGTCGGCGGACCACGAGCTGGTCCGCAACGTCGTCGCCTCGCCACTGTCGGGCCTGGACGGACTCGGACGCTACGACGTGAGACCCCTCGTCCGCACTCTGGACGCCGCATTGTGCGCCGACAGCGGGCTCGCCCGCCTGCCCGGACGCTTCCTCTTCGTCGTCGACGACGGGCGTGGTGACGTCGTCCGCGAGTCCTTCGACGTCGGCCTGTTCGCGCTCGACGCGCGTCGCGCGGCCGTCCTCGTCGGCTCGCCCGACCGCGGCTTCGTCGTCGACCTCGACGGCGCCGTCACCGCGATGATCGGGGTCGCCCGAGCCTTCCTCGCAGCGCGAGCCGCGGTGGCCCCGCGGGCCTGGCACGTGCGCGAGCTCGTCGACCACCTCGAGGCGTCGCCGATCGACCTCGCCGCCCCTCCGACGCCACCGCGACCGGTGGGCGCCGTCGGCGACCACGCCGTCGTCGTGGTGCCGCTCGGGCTGCTCACCCGCCAGCACGTGGACGCGCTGTCCCAACTGGCGGACGAGGTCGTAACGACCCCGTGGCGGTCCCTCGTGGTGCCGGACGCGGCGACGGGGCTGGGCCGTCTCGAGGAGGCGGGCCTCGTCGTCGAGCCGGGCTCGCCGTGGCTCCGGCTGCACGCCTGCACCGGCGCCCCGGGCTGCGCGCGCACCGACACAGACACCCGAAGCCTGGCCCGAGCCATCGCCCCCACCCTTCCCCCTGGCACCCTTCCCGTCCACGTCTCCGGCTGCGAGCGACGCTGCGGCACGCCGACATCCGGCTTCGTCGACGTCTTCGCACCGCACTCGCTCGCCGACGCGGTCGCCACCGTCACCGCCGCCGGCTCGACATCCACGTCCCACCCCTCGGAGGCCCGATGACCACCCTGGCCCGCCCCACCCGGCGCTACGCCTACGTCGACGACGGGCAGGAGATCTACCGCCGGTCCTTCGCGACGATCCGCTCGGAGGCCCGGCTCGACCACCTGCCGGACGACGCCCGCGTCGTCGCCGTGCGGATGGTGCACGCGAGCGGCGACGTCGCCCTCACCGAGCACATCGCCGTGCACCCCGACCTCGTGCGCTCCGCGCGGCAGGCCCTGCGCGCAGGCGCACCGATCCTCACCGACGCGCACATGATCGCCTCGGGCATCACCCGCGCACGCCTCCCGCACGACAACGAGGTCGTGTGCACGCTCCGCGACGAGCGGGTGCCGGCGCTGGCGCGCGAGTGGGGAACGACGCGGTCCGCCGCGGCCGTCTCCCTGTGGGGTGAGCGGCTCGAGGGTGCGGTCGTTGCGATCGGCAACGCGCCCACGGCCCTGTTCCACCTGCTCGAGCTCGTC
>JAEWFB010000089.1 GCA_023389095.1 Actinomycetes bacterium | reverse complement strand
GCTTCAACGGCACGACCGAGTGGGCCCTCGACAGCGTCGAGCAGGACAAGGTGGTCTGGCTGCCCCGGGAGGAGCAGCTGCGCGACCTGCTCGGCGAGGCCTTCGTCGCGCTCGAGCGGCTCGAGGGTGGTTTCGCCGTGGTCGTGCGCGACGCGTCGGGCCACCAGGAACGTCACGTCGACATCGACGCCGAGCGCGCCTACGCCAGAGCGCTGCTCGAGCAGCTGACCGACTGAGGGCCTGGCCGACCGGATCCTCGGTCAGGCCGGGCGCCAGCCGGCGATCGACATGACGGCGACGTTCGTGGCGTCGGCGAGCGCCGTGTCGGCGTCCGCGGCGAGGTCACGCAGGAGCAGCTCCCGGGTCGTCGTGGTGCCGGCGTCGACGCCGGAGCTGCCGAGCCCGGTGAGCCCTGCCGTGCGGTGGGCGAGCCGGGACACGCTCGAGGCGAGCGACATGACGCGCAGCGCCCGACCGGGCGTCCCGCCGGGCACCCCCCAGATCGACGCGTCGAGGTCGGACTCGGCCTCGCCCCGGGCCTCCGGCCCCCACGGGTGGCCGCCCACGGCCTCGAACCGTTCCGTGTGCTCGCGCAGGGAACGGAGCAGCTCGCGCTCCACGTCGCGCAGGTCGAGCATCTCGAGCCGGTGGCGGGGGATCGGGTCGGCCTCGTACGCGGTCCAGTCGGCGCGGTAGCCGACGTCGCCCTCCGGGCCGAACTCCGAGAGCGTCGGCACGAGGACACCGCCGATGCCGGCGACGAAGACGCACTCGCCCGACTCCGCTGCGTGGGCGGCCGCGGCCGGCGAGCCCTGGGGCATCCGGCTCAGGTCGCCCGGGCGGGGGAGCGCGACGAAGAGAGCCCGCTCGCCGAGGTCGTGCCACACGTCGAGCCGGCGCAGGTCGCCGGCCACGTGGTCGAGGTCGGGGAACGAGCGCTGCAGCGCCTCGGTCGTCGTGACGTCACCCCGCCACGAGGCCGTGACCCAGAGCGCGAGGCGCACGGAGGCAGGCAGCTCGGACACCCGGTCATCCTAGGCCGGGCCCGATGTGGCCAGGGTGGCGCGTCCGGTGCGCCGGGGCCTGTGCCATAGGGTCGAGCCATGAGCGACGTCCTCGCCCTCGCCGGTGTCAGCGTCCGACGTGGACCCACGACGCTGCTCGACGACGTGTCGTGGGAGGTCGAGGAGGGCGAGCGCTGGGTGGTACTCGGCCCCAACGGAGCCGGCAAGACCACGCTGCTGCAGATCGCCTCCGCACGGATGCACCCGACCGTCGGCGTGGCCGGCGTGCTCGGCGAGGTGCTCGGCGCGGTCGACGTCTTCGAGCTGCGGCCCCGCATCGGCCTGGCCAGCGCGTCGATGGCCGAGCGCATCCCCGGCGACGAGCTCGTCGGCAACGTCGTCGTCACCGCCTCGTACGGCATCATCGGCCGCTGGCGCGAGTCCTACGACACCGTCGACTACGTGCGCGCCATGGAGCTGCTCAAGGCCCTCGGCGCCGACCACCTGGCCGACCGCCGCTACGGCACGCTGAGCGAGGGGGAGCGCAAGCGCGTCCAGATCGCCCGCGCCCTCATGACCGACCCCGAGCTGATGCTCCTCGACGAGCCCGCGGCCGGTCTCGACCTCGGCGGGCGCGAAGACCTCGTGCGCCGTCTCGGCGACCTCGCCGCCGACACGGAGGCACCCGCGCTCGTGCTCGTGACCCACCACGTCGAGGAGATCCCGCCCTCGTTCACCGACGTCCTCATGCTCCGCGACGGCCGGGTCGTCGCCGCCGGTCCGATCCAGCTGACGCTGACCGAGGAGAACCTGTCCGAGACCTTCGGGCTGCCCCTCGTCCTCGAGCAGTACGGCGACCGCTGGTCGGCCCGCGCGCGTCCCTGACGGACTGCTGCTCGCACGCCCGGTCACGGTCCGGTCGCGGCCGGGCGCGGACGTCCGTCCCGAGAGGGAACTGAGGCAGACTTGGAGACGTCACAGGAGTGACGCACGAGACGTCGGTGTCCTCACGGTGCCGGCTCGACGAGACGGGGTGGACGGGGTGTCCGAGGGCTACGCGTGGATGGTCTGGCTGGGGGTGGCGCTCGTCCTCGTCGCCATCGAGACGGCCACCGTCGACTTCACGTTCCTCATGCTCGCCGGCGGCGCGGTCGGCGGCTCCGTCGCCGCGGCCTTCGGTGCCCCGCCGGCCGTCCAGGCCATCGTCGCGGCCCTCGTGGCCGTGGCGCTGCTCGCCGTCGTGCGTCCCTGGCTCAAGAACCGCCTCAGCACCCACACCCCGACGCAGATCATGGGAGCCGCCGCGAACGTCGGGCGCTCGGCCGTGGCCCTCGACCACGTCACCTCCTCCGGTGGGCGCGTCAAGCTCGCCGGCGAGGAGTGGTCGGCGCGCACCCTCGGGGACAACATCGAGCCGGGTGTCGAGGTCGTCGTCGACTCGATCGACGGCGCCACCGTGATCGTCAGCCGCGCGCACATCGTCGGCGGCTGACCGTTCGACGCCCGGGCCGACCGGTCCGGGCGACCGACCACGCGTCCTCGGGGGTGCGTGGCCAGACAAGGAGAAGGTCGTGGACCCGGTATACATCATCCCGATCCTCATCGTGGTCGTGGCAGCCGTCATCGTGCTGCGCACGGTCCGGATCGTGCCCCAGCAGACCGCGCAGATCGTCGAGCGCGTCGGCAGCTACAACAAGACGCTCACCGCCGGCATCCACTTCCTCGTGCCGTTCGTCGACAAGGTGCGTGCCAACATCGACCTCCGCGAGCAGGTCGTGTCGTTCCCGCCGCAGCCCGTCATCACGTCGGACAACCTCGTGGTCAGCATCGACACGGTCATCTACTACTCGGTCATCGACGCCAAGGCCGCGGTCTACGAGATCGCCAACTTCATCCAGGGCATCGAGCAGCTGACGGTCACCACGCTGCGCAACGTCATCGGCTCGCTCGACCTCGAGCAGACGCTGACGAGCCGCGACCAGATCAACGGCCAGCTGCGCGGTGTGCTCGACGAGGCCACCGGCAAGTGGGGCATCCGCGTCAACCGCGTCGAGCTCAAGGCCATCGACCCGCCGCACTCGGTGCAGGACTCGATGGAGAAGCAGATGCGCGCCGAGCGTGACCGCCGCGCCGCGATCCTGACCGCCGAGGGCGTCAAGCAGTCGGCGATCCTCACCGCCGAGGGTGAGAAGCAGAGCCAGATCCTGCGCGCCGAGGGTTCGGCCCAGGCCCGCATCCTCGAGGCGCAGGGCCAGGCACGCGCCATCCAGCAGGTCTTCGCGGCCATCCACCGCGGCAAGCCGACCCAGCGCCTCCTCGCCTACCAGTACCTGCAGGTGCTGCCGCAGATCGCCCGGGGCGACGCGAACAAGATGTGGATCATCC
>JAEWFB010000032.1 GCA_023389095.1 Actinomycetes bacterium | reverse complement strand
CCCGGGTCCTCGGCGGCGGCCGGGTTGACCGTGTCGTTGGCGCCGATGACGAGCACGACGTCGGTCTCGGGGAAGTCGTCGTTGATCTCGTCCATCTCCAGGACGATGTCGTAGGGCACCTTGGCCTCGGCGAGCAGGACGTTCATGTGCCCGGGCAGGCGTCCGGCCACCGGGTGGATGCCGAACCGCACGTCCACCCCGCGCTCGCGCAGCTTGGCGGTCAGGTCGGCCACGGGGTACTGCGCCTGCGCCACGGCCATGCCGTAACCGGGCGTGATGACCACCGACTCCGCGTGGGTCAGCAGGTCGGCGACCTCCTCGGCGTTCGTCTCGCGGTGGTCGCCGTAGTCGACGTCGCCGCTCGTGACGGCACCGTCGGAGCCGAACCCGCCGGCGATGACCGACACGAACGAGCGGTTCATCGCCGTGCACATGATGTAGGACAGGTAGGCACCGGAGGAGCCGACGAGGGCACCGGTGACGATGAGCAGGTCGTTGCCGAGCATGAAGCCCGCGGCAGCGGCCGCCCAGCCGGAGTAGCTGTTGAGCATCGAGACGACCACCGGCATGTCACCGCCGCCGATGGAGGCGACGAGGTGCCAGCCGAAGGCCAGCGCGATCGCGGTCATGACGAGCAGCGGCACGATCGAGTGCGACGCGACGAACCACACGAGCAGGCCCGCCGACACGACGAGCGCGGCGAGGTTGAGCCAGTGGCGTGCCGGCAGCATCAGCGGCTTGGACGAGATGCGCGCCGACAGCTTGAGGAAGGCGACGATCGAGCCGGTGAACGTGACCGCACCGATGAAGACGCCGAGGAAGATCTCGACGAGGTGCACGCCGTCGGAGGCGGTCGAGGACCCCGAGGCGAGGAACGTGTTGATGCCGACGAGCACGGCGGCGGCGCCGACGAACGAGTGGAGCATCGCGATGAGCTCGGGCATCCCCGTCATCTCGACGCGGCGCGCCCGCCAGATGCCGATGGCCGCGCCGATCGCCATCGCCACGGCGATGAGCAGCCAGTTGGCGGCGGGTGCCCCGCGCAGGGCGAGCCACAGCGTCGCGACGAGCGCGAGCGCCATGCCGACCATCCCGAGGATGTTGCCGTCCTTGGCGGTCTCGTGCTTCGAGAGCCCCGCGAGGGACAGGATGAACAGCAGTGCCGCGACGATGTAGGCGGCCTGGATGAGTGCGAGATCCATTGGTGCTCAGCCCTTCCGGAACATCGTCAGCATGCGGCGGGTCACGAGGAAGCCGCCGAAGATGTTGATGCTCGCGATGAGCGTGGCGAGGAAGGCCAGCACGACGATGACGCCGGACGCACCGGCCCGCCACTGTCCCAGCTGGATCAGCGCCCCGACGACGATGATGCCGCTGATCGCGTTGGTCACCGACATCAGCGGCGTGTGCAGTGCGTGGTGCACGTGGCCGATGACGTAGTAGCCGACGACGACCGCGAGGGCGAACACCGTGAAGTGCCCGAGGAAGCTGGTCGGCGAGAACGCCGCGACGAGCGCGAAGAGCACGGCCCCGATGCCCATCCCCACGTACTTGCGACGCGGGTCCTTCGGTGGCTCAGGCTCTTTCACCACCTGCTTGCCGGACGCGGCAGCCGGCACGGGCGCGGCACTCACCTGGATCGCGGGCGGGGGCCACAGCAGCTCGCCGTCGCGTGCGACGGTCATGTTGCGCTGCACGACGTCGTCGAAGTCGAGGACGACCTGTCCGTCCTTGCCCGGCGTCAGCAGCTTCATGAGGTTGACGAGGTTGGTGCCGTAGAGCTGCGAGGCCTGCGTGGGCAGCCGGGCGGCGAGGTCGGTGTAGCCGATGATCTTGACGCCGTTGTCGGTGACGACGAGCTCGTCGGCGACCGACCCCTCGACGTTGCCGCCGTTGGACGCCGCCATGTCGACGACGACGGACCCCGGCTTCATCGTGGCGACCATCTCGGCCGTGATGAGCCGCGGGGCGGGGCGCCCGGGGATGAGGGCGGTGGTGACGACGATGTCGACGTCGGGGGCCTGCGACGCGTACAGCTCGGCGGCCCGGCGGTTGTAGTCCTCGCCCATCTCCTTCGCGTAGCCGTCGGAGGACGCGGTGGCCTCGTCGACCTCCGGCATCTGCACGGCGAGGAAGTCCGCGCCCATCGACTCGACCTGTTCGGCCACCTCGGGGCGTGCGTCGGTGGCCCGCACGATGGCGCCGAGCGAGCGTGCCGTGCCGATCGCGGCCAACCCCGCGACACCGGCCCCGGCGACGAGGACCTTGGCCGGCGGCACCTTGCCCGCGGCGGTGACCTGACCGGTGAAGAAGGAGCCGAACTCGTGCGCGGCCTCGACGACGGCCCGGTACCCGGCGATGTTGGCCATCGACGAGAGCACGTCGAGGGACTGCGCCCGGCTGATGCGCGGCACCGCGTCCATCGCCATCGCGGTGACGCCGGCGGCGCGCAGCTTCTCGACGAGCTCGGGGCTCAGTGCGGGCGCCATGAGCGACACGAAGACGGCGCCGGGCCGCAGCAGCGCGATGTCGGCATCGGCCGGCGCGTTGACCTGGTGCACCACGTCCGAGCCCCAGGCCTGCTCGCGGTCGACGATCCGGGCACCGGCGTCGGCGTAGGCGGCGTCGGAGAAGCTCGCGAGCGCACCCGCGCCACGTTCGACGACGACGTCGTAGCCGAGCCCGACGAGCTGGCCGACGGTCTTGGGCGTGGCGGCGACCCGCGTCTCGCGGGCTCGCGTCTCTCGGGGTACACCGATCTGCACGCTGGCTCCTTCGCTCACGACGGCACTGGCTCCCGAACCTAGAGCACGGACCGCCGCGCACGGGGAGGACTGCCGGTCACATCACACACCGGATCGGCTCGCTCGGACGGGGTGTCTCTGATCGTGGGCGTGTCACCGCGTCCACCGCCGAGGCCTTCGGCTCGAACCCGGTCGCACCGGTTGCACGCCGCCCCGCCGAGGCGACACTGCTCAGTCGAGCAGGGCGTCGGCGAGGGCGGCGTCGGCGACGACCGCGTTGACGAGGCGGCCGGCAAGGGCAGCGCGCACGGCGGCGCCCTTGGCGGCGCCGGAGGCGATGGCGATGACCTCGTCGATGCCGCGCAGCGCGTCGGGGCTGACCGTCACGACCCGCTCGGACAGCGGAGGCTCGACGACAGCGCCGGACGCGTCGAAGAAGACCCCGGCCAGCTCACCGACGACGCCGAGACCGGCCAGGGCCTCCTTGTCGGCAGCAGAGACCGCGTCGTGGATCGTCGACAGGCCGGGCGCCCACGCCCCGACGCCCATGACGGCGACGGTGACCCGTGAGGCCTGGGCCAGGACGCGGGCCACCTGGGGCTCACGTCGCAGCGTCGCGGCGCCGGCGGCGTCGTCGAGCAGCAGCGGCGCGTAGAAGATCGAGGACCCACCACCGGTGGCCCGGGCGGCGCGGCGGACGATGTCGACGGCGCTGCTGTCGTGGCCCTCGACCTCCATCGCGCCGCTCAGCTGCACGACGTCGACGGGCGGCAGGTCACGCAGGGACCTCGTCATGACGTCGACCGATCGCGACCACGGCAGGCCGAGCACGTCGGCGGCCTGGACGACGTCGGCGAGCAGGCCGGCCGCCGCACGGCCGAGGTGGTCGGCGAGCGCCGATGGCTCGATGCGCGAGCCGTCGACGACGACGGCGTGGCGCAGCGCGAAGCGCTCCTGCAGGCGGGCGGAGCGGTCGAGGTCGAGCTCGCCGTCGGCCACGATCTCGATGCGCACGATGCCCGCCTCGCGGGCGAAGTCGATGAGCCGGGCCACCTTGAAGCGACTGAGGCCGAGCTCGTCGGCGATCTCGACCTTGGACTGGCCGGCGAGGTAGTGGCGGCGGGCCACGGCCGCCGCGAGCACGAGCTCGGCCGGGCCGCGTCGCTCCATCCCCGTCTCCTTCACGCCTGAAGTCTTGCGCCTGCGCCCCACCGCCGTTGCAGGACCCCGGTTTTCGGGCCACCTGTTGACACCCGTGACCTGAGTCACTTTACTCATATGTGCAGCCTAGCGCTCAAATGAGCGGACTCAAGGAGGAGACGTGCAACGGATCGGACACCGGAGAGGCCGCCGCAGCCGTGCGGCCGCGGCGGCTGCCCTGACGACCGGACTCGTGGCGAGCCTGTCGGCGTGCGCGGGCTGGGGCGCCGTGGGCCAGGGCGGCGGCGACGACGCCATCAACGTCCTCATGGTCAACAACCCGCAGATGGTCGACCTGCAGCAGCTGACGGCGGACAACTTCACCGCGAAGACCGGCATCAAGGTGAACTTCACGGTGCTGCCCGAGAACGACGTGCGCGACAAGATCAGCCAGGAGTTCTCGAGCCAGGCCGGCCAATACGACGTCGCCTCGCTCAGCAACTTCGAGATCCCGATCTACGCCAAGGCGAAGTGGATCAGCCCGCTCGACGGCTTCATCGCCAAGGACCCGACCTTCGACCAGGCCGACATCCTCAAGCCGATGCAGGTGTCCCTCTCGTCGGAGGGCAAGGTGTACGGCGAGCCCTTCTACGGCGAGTCGTCCTTCCTCATGTACCGCAAGGACGTCCTGGCGCAGAAGGGCATCACGATGCCCGCGCAGCCGACCTGGCAGCAGGTGGCCGACATCGCGGCCAAGGTCGACGGGGCCCAGCCCGGGATGGCCGGCATCTGCCTGCGTGGCCAGCCCGGATGGGGCCAGCTCTTCGCGCCACTGACGACGCTCGTCAACACCTTCGGCGGCACGTGGTTCGAGAAGGACTGGACGCCCAAGGTCAACGCCCCCGAGTTCAAGGAGGCGACGAACTTCTACGTCAACCTCGTGCGCCAGCACGGCGAGAAGGGTGCCCCGCAGGCCGGCTTCACCGAGTGCCTCAACAACCTCACCCAGGGCTCGGTGGCCATGTGGTACGACGCGACGTCGGCCGCCGGCTCGCTCGAGGCCAAGGACTCCCCCGTCCGCGGCAAGCTCGGCTACGCCCCGGCTCCGGTCGTCAAGACGAAGAGCTCCGGCTGGCTCTACGCGTGGTCGTGGGGCATCCAGGCGGCGAGCACGAAGCAGGAGAACGCCTGGAAGTTCGTCTCGTGGGCCTCGAGCAAGGAGTACGAGCAGCTCGTCGGCGAGAAGCTCGGCTGGTCGCGGGTGCCGGCCGGCAAGCGCGCCTCCACCTACGACAACCCCTCCTACCTCCAGGAGGCCGGCGCCTTCGCCGCCCCGACGAAGGCCGCGATCGAGGCCGCCGACCCGACGAACCCCGGCGTCCAGCCGCGACCGGCCCTCGGGATCCAGTTCGTCGACATCCCCGAGTTCCCCGATCTCGGGACGCAGGTCAGTCAGGACATCAGCTCGGCGATCGCCGGGAAGACGACGGTCGAGGACGCCCTGGACAAGGGGCAGCGCCTCGCCCAAGACGTCGCCGAGCGCTACCAGTCGAGGGAGGCCAACCAGTGAGTACCGCCACGCAGACCCCGCAGGCCCGGTCGTCGGTCGACGACACCGGCCGGTCGACGACCCTGGCCAAGGCGGGTGACTGGGCCCGGCGCGCGCCGCTGCTACCGGCCCTGATCTTCGTCATCGTCCTGACCCAGCTGCCCTTCATCGGCACGCTCGTCATCTCGTTCATGAACTGGAACGCCTACTACCCCGACGAGCGCGGGTTCGCCGGCTTCGACAACTACCGGCGGGTCTTCACCGACGAGAACGCCCGCCAGGCCGTCGTCGTCACCGTCCTGCTCACCGTCGGCGTCGTCGGGATCAGCCTCGTGCTGGGGCTCGCCATCGCGTTGCTGCTCGACCGGAAGTTCCGCGGCCGCAGCATCGTGCGCACCCTGATGATCGTGCCGTTCCTCATCGTCCCGGTGGCCGCGGCACTGCTCTGGAAGCACGCGCTCTACAACCCGGAGTACGGGCTCTTCAACGGCCTGCTCAAGTGGGTCTTCGGCCCCGACGCGCCCCAGCCCGACTGGATCACGAACAACCCGCTGTGGGCGATCATCGCCTCGCTCGTGTGGCAGTGGACGCCGTTCATGATGCTCATCCTGCTGGCCGGCCTGCAGAGCCGGCCGCTCGACGTCGTCGAGGCCGCGCGCATCGACGGCGCCTCCGCCTGGCAGATCTTCGTCAACATGACGTTGCCGCACCTGCGCCAGTACATCGAGCTGTCCGCCCTGCTCGGCGCCATCTACGTCGTGGCGAACTTCGACGCCGTCTTCACCATCACGTCCGGCGGCCTCGGCACGGCCAACCTGCCGTACTTCATCTACCAGACCTTCTACACCGCCCAGGACTACGGGCGCGCCTCTGCCGCAGGCGTCGTCGTGGTGATCGCGACGATCATCATCGCCACGCTCGCCCTGCGCACCGTGTTCAGCCTGTTCAAGGAGGAGTCCCGATGAGCGCCGCTTCCCAGACCACCGAGACCGGCACCGAGCCGGGCACCGCGGCCGGCACGCGGTCGGCCCGCGCGTCAGCCCCGGACCGCATCGTCCACCGCAAGCCCCCGAAGAAGGCGGCCCTGCTCGGCCTGCTCTCCTGGGTCATCGGGATCCTCTTCGCGCTGCCGGTGCTGTGGATGATCCTGACGTCCTTCCACAAGGAGACCGACGCCGCGACGAACCCGCCGAGCGTCTTCGCCCCGCTCAGCCTCGAGGGCTACCAGACCTTCTTCGCGGCGGGCCCGTGGCCGGCGCTGCTCAACTCGCTCACGGCGAGCGTCGTGTCGACGGCCCTCGTGCTGATCCTCGCGTTCCCGGCGGCGTACGCCCTCTCGATCCGCCCGGTGCGCAAGTGGACCGACGTGCTCTTCTTCTTCCTGTCCACCAAGATGCTGCCGATCGTGGCCGGCATCCTGCCGCTCTACCTCATCGCCCAGAAGGTCCACCTGCTCGACAACATCTGGTACCTCATCATCCTGTACACGGCGATGAACCTGCCGATCGCGATCTGGATGCTCCGGTCCTTCCTCGCGGAGGTGCCGGTCGAGATGCTCGAGGCCGCCCAGGTCGACGGCGCGAGCCTCACCCGGACGCTGCGCGACGTCATCGCGCCGGTCGTCATGCCCGGCATCGCGGCCGCCGCGCTGATCTGCTTCATCTTCAGCTGGAACGAGCTGCTGCTCGCCCGCGTTCTGACCGGGACGGTCGCCGGCACCGCGCCGGTCTTCCTCACCGGGTTCGTCACGAGCCAGGGCCTGTTCCTCGCGAAGGTCTGCGCGGCCTCGTTCATCGTGTCGCTGCCGGTGCTGGCGGCCGGGTTCGCGGCGCAGGACAAGCTCGTGCAGGGCCTGTCGATGGGCGCCGTCCGATGAGCGCCGACCCCACCGGCCCCGCCGCGACGCCGCTGTCGGCGGCGACCCTGGCCGACCTCGACCCGCGGGTCGCCCGGCCCGCCTACGACCGCAGCGCGGTGACCGCAGGCATCGTCCACTTCGGCGTCGGCGGGTTCCACCGCGCGCACCAGGCGATGTACGTCGACGCGCTCATGAACGAGGGCGAGGCGCTCGACTGGGGCATCTGCGGCGTCGGCGCCCTCCCCCACGACCGTCGGATCGTCGACACGCTCAACGCGCAGGACGGCCTATACACCCTCGTCGTCAAGCACCCGGACGGCCACCGGGAGCCACGGGTCATCGGCAGCATCGTCGAGATGCTCTTCGCGCCCGCCGACCCGCAGGCGGTCGTCGACAAGCTGGCCGACCCGGCGACGCGGATCGCGAGCCTGACGATCACCGAGGGCGGCTACCTCGTCAACCAGGTCACCGGCGAGTTCGACGCGTCCGACCCGTCCATCCAGGCGGACCTCGAGCACGGCGCGACGCCGCGGACCGCCTTCGGCTTCGTCGTGGCCGCGCTCGCCGCACGGCGAGCCGCCGGCACGCCGCCGTTCACCGTCATGTCGTGCGACAACCTGCCGGGCAACGGTGACGTCGCGCGGAAGATGATGACGGCGTTCGCCCGGCTCAAGGACCCCGACCTCGCCGACTGGATGGACGAGCACGTGCAGTTCCCCAACTGCATGGTCGACCGCATCACGCCGGTGACGACCCCGGACGACATCGACCGGCTGGCGAGCGAGTTCGGCGTGGCCGACGGCTGGCCGGTCGTGTGCGAGCCGTTCACGCAGTGGGTGCTCGAGGACCACTTCACCGACGGCCGGCCGCCGTTCGAGGACGCGGGCGTGCAGCTCGTCGACGACGTCGTGCCGTACGAGCTGATGAAGCTGCGCCTGCTCAACGCGAGCCACCAGGCGCTCTGCTACCTCGGCTACCTCTCGGGCCACCGGTACGCGCACGAGGTGTGCCAGGACCCGCTCTTCGTCGACTTCCTC
>JAEWFB010000601.1 GCA_023389095.1 Actinomycetes bacterium | reverse complement strand
CGGGCCCCGGCACCGCTGACGATGCGCCCCCGCTCAGCCCGCGGACAGGGGGATCGTCCAGATGCCGCGGCCGTGGGTGGCGGCGACGAGCGTCCCGTTGGGGTCGACGAGGATCTGGCTGACGACGACGTTGGGAAGGTTGGTGCCCAGCCTGTTCCAGGTCGTGCCGTTGTCGGTCGAGGTGTACACGCCGATGTCGGAGGCGGCGATGAGCGTCCGCCCGTTGAGGGCGATGTCGTTGGCCGGGATGTCCGGAAGGTTCCCGGAGACGTCGGTCCACGACGTGCCGCCTGTGGTGGTCTGGTACACGTGGCCCACGCCGGGGTCGTCCGGACCGATGATCCAGTGCCGCGAGTAGCCGGACAGCGACAGGTAGGCGTGGTTCGGGTCGGCCGTGTCGATCCGGATGCCGGTGATGTACCGGTTGGGCAGACCGCCCGCGGGGCAGGTGGAGCTGCCGGTGCACTCCTGTGCGGTGGCGTGCCACGTGCCACCGCTGTTGTTGAGCATCACGATGCCGGCCTTGAAGCCGCTGCCGCTCGGGAAGCTCGGGTTGCACGGACCGCACCATGCGGCGGCGACGTACTGGGTGTTGCCGACGGTGATGGCGTCGAGCGCCGTCACCTGTGAGGTGGCGTTCCCGCCCGTCGCGGTGCGGACATCGAAGATGCTCTTCCAGTCCGTCGCTGCGCCGGTGTTGGCAGTGGTGCCCGCGACGCCGGCGTCGGAGTTCCAGACCAGGGCGCCACCGGCCACGAGGTGGCGGGAGTCGGTGCGGTCCATGCCGATCGGCGCGATGAAGCGCGGATCGGGGTCGGACGGCGTGATGTAGTGCCAGTTGGCTCCGCCGTCCGTCGACTTCAGCGCGGTGAGATCGGTGTACTCGGTGATGACGTTCTTCGAGTTGGTGGGGTCGACGAGGGTGTAGCCGCCGTCGCCGCCGAACACCTGGACCGAGCTGACGTTGATCGGCTGACCCCGGTCGTCGAGCACCGTCCCGGTCGTCGGGAACACCTTGTTGCTGCCGTTGTCCTGCAGCCCGCCGTAGACCGTCGAGTCCCCGCTACCCTGCGCGCCGTAGTACTGCAGGGCGTCCATGTGGGCGTTGAGGTTGGCCCAGTCGCCGACGTTGTGGTTGGACAAGGCCCGCGCGTAGACGCCGCCGTCGTTGCCGACGTAGAGCTTGCCACCGGCGATGACCGCCGCGTGCTGGTCGGAGTGCGCCTGGTTGTGGTTGCACGTCCCTTCGAAGGGGTCGTACGCGAAGCACTTCATGGTGAGGTTCCAGTACGGCCCCACGGTGCTCCAGCCGGCTCCCTCGTTCTGCGACTCGTAGACCTCCTCGAGACCGGCGTACACGTGGTCCTTGTTCCCGGGGTCGACGACGAGGAACTGGTTGTACCAGGCCTGGATGCCCGGCCCGTAACCCTTTCCGATGCCGGAGATCGTCTGCGCCGACCCGCTCGAGGCCAGCTTGCTCGAGGTGGCGACCTTGGTCCACGGACCGGCCGGATCGCCGTTCTTCGACTCATAGATGCCCTGCAGGAGCGTCTTGCCGTTGGTCCCCACGTTGAGCAGGTAGGCGCTCTGGACGATGGCGTACGCGCGGTCGCCGGCCGCCGAGTAGGCGAGCGTCGTCCGTCCCTCGGCCTTCGGGGGCACCCAGCCCTGGGGGTTGGCCAGGTAGGTGAAGTGCGTGCCGCCGTCGTTCGACAGGTACAGGCCGTTGGTCGGCGCGCCGGCACGCCAGCCGGCGACGGCCACCACCTGACGGCCGTTCGTGCCGGGTCGGACGGCGACGTCGCTGATCATGTTGCCGACCACGAGGTTGAAGTTCTGGCCATCACTCGGTGGGCCGGCCGGCTGCAGCACCGCGGTCCAGGTCGTGCTGGTAGCGGTGTCGAAGCGGTACAGGCCGTGCGAGGTCGCGGCGAAGAGCGTGCTGCCGTCCTGGGCGAGGCGGAAGATCAGGGCGCCGTTCAGCTCGGGTCCGCCGACCCGGTGCCAGCTCGCGCCGCCGTCGCTCGAGGCGAGCACGCCGACGCCCGCGTAGCTGTCCTGGCTCGTGTTGGCCTCACCGGTGCCGGCGTAGACCGTGTAGTGGCTCCCGGAGCCCGTCACCAGCAGCGCGCCGATCGACATGGTGGCCTGGGAGTCGGTCAGCGGCGTCCAGTGCTGGCCCCCGTCAGCCGTCCTCCAGACCCCACCGTCGGCGGCGCCGGCGAACACCGACCCGTCCGGAGCCGCGGCCAGCGCCGTCATCCGGCCGGCCACCCAGCGGTCGCCGGATCCGGAGTTGCTGAAACCGCTGGTGGGGTCGATGTACTGCGGCGAGTCGGAGAAGTCGTTCCCGTCGGTGCCGGGTCGCGCGGTCCGCTCGGTCCACGCACCACCGACCGGCGCCAGGGAGGCCGCCTGTGCAGCGCCGGACGCATAGGCGTTGGGGTCGACGGCGCCGTTCGGCGCGAGCCGCTGAGACATGAACCAGCTGCTGGCGTCCGCGACCTCTTGGCTCTCCTCGCCGGCGTCCTTGGTCGGAGGAGATCCGGACCCGGCGGCCAATCCGGGTGAGGCCGCGAAGATAATTGCCGCCAATACCGCAAAGAACACTACGAGTCGTCGCCGCATTGCGCTCATCTCCTAGAGAAAGGTGCACGTGTGGTGCGAGAAGGCCCGGCGACAGCCTTCCGCGCATTCTCGGCCCGTCCGAGAGGACCGTCAAGACTTCTGCGATTCGCTCAGACGCGACTGCGCTGACGCGTGTGCCAGCCGCGTTCAATGGGGTCGATGATGCTGCCGTGTCGTCGGTTTGGCACTGGACCGAAGCCGGCCGCCGCAGATCACTTCCTTTTCGCGGCGAATGGCCCGAGGCTTTTCTGCCCTGTCACCAATGGATGACAGGGTGCTGGGATGAAGGTCTACGTGTCCGGTCCGGTCAGCGACGTCGTGACGGTGAGAAACGTCCAGGACGCGGTGGTGGCCGCGGGCCACGAGCTGACGTTGGACTGGAGCGCGGATGTCTCCTTTGCCGCGGGCTACGCCAGTCAGGTGGAGCGCTCGGCCGCAATGGCGCAGGAGGAGGTCGACGCCGTGCTGGCAGCCGAAGCCGTTGTGGTGGTGGCCTCGCGCCACGACGGCAGGGGCATGTTCGTCGAGCTGGGCGCCGCCCTGGCCCTGGCTAGTCGGGGCGAGCTGGACCACGTCGTGCTCGTCGGCCAGATCCATCACGAGAGTGTCTTCTACTTTCATCCCCTGGTGCAGCGCGTGCCTGCAGTTGAGGACTGGCTCGCCGGGCTCTCGTGAAAGCGTTCGTGGAGCCGCACAGCGACAAGGCGGTGTCCGGGCAGCGCCAGCGGACGGATGAGCGTGCGGCAGGCCTGAGCTGTCGCTGTAGCCCTGACGCAGTGGCGAACTCAGCGTCTCGCGGCGTCGGGGCGCTGGCCGTCCGAGTCCCACTGGACGCCGCATCGGTCGCACGCGCGGTCGTAGCCGGGATGGAGGCAGCCCACCCACTCGACCCACGGCGGCGACCCAGCTGAGGGTTCCGGGTCGGCGGGAAGACCGATCACCAGATGCCGGACCTCGCTGCTCGCGCACACCGGGCAGGTGCCGCGCGGAACGTCGTACGGCGAAGCCTCGGCGCCGTCCCCGTCATCAGGGAGGATCATCATCCGGAGATTCTCACATCACCTCCGACAGCCCGAGGCAGTTTCGATCGTGATGCCTCCGGCAAGAAGTGCCGGTGGTTGCTAGGCCTTGATCTGCTCGACCTCGCGCAGGCGCTGCGCCATTGCAACGAGAAGCGGCCACGCGATCGACGCGTTCTCCTCGACCAGAGGTCTGAACTCCCACGGCGAAAGTGCGGAGACCGTGACGTCGGTCTTGGCCTCGACCGACGCGGTTCGCGGGCCTTCGTCGATCAGCGCTATCTCCCCGAAGTAGTCTCCCGCCGAGAGCGTCCGCCGGGCCTCTCCGTGGACCGTGACGACGGCCTCGCCTTCCTCGATCACGAAGAAGCCGACACCGCCGGCACCCTCTCTCACGATGGGCTCCCCGGCAGCGAACGTTCGGTTGCTGAACGTGCGCGCGAGGCTTTTCAGATGCTTCTCGTCAAGCCCCTGGAAGAGGGGAACGCGCCTGATGAGCTCGATCGGAGCGACCATCTGTCAATCCTAAGGACGGGGCGTCGTTCGGACTGCCGGTTGCGCTGAACCCGCGGACTTCACCCAGCAGGGATGACGCGCCGTCGCGGGGAGCGGGGCATCGTGGCGCGAGGGAGGCGACCTGACACCGAGCAGAGAGAAGGTACGCACCGTGACTGCGAAGAGCGACTTCACCGAGGAGGAGTGGACGCGCATCGTGCGTGCTCCGTTCATGGCCGGAATGTCGATCACCCTGGCCGACCCCGGCGGCCCGATCGAGGCGGCCAAGGAGTCCATGGCAACGCTGAAGAGCGCCACCAACCCGCCGAGTCGTGAACAGCTGCTGGCTGAGGTCGCCCTCGACATCCAGGCCATGGTGCAGCAGCGGCACAACCCCGTCAGCGGCTACAAGCCGACGGCCGGGCAGCCGCCCGGCGAGCAGGTGCTCGGCGAGCTGCGCGCCGTCCAGGGGATCGTCGCCGCGAAGGCCACGGCGGAGGAGGTGGCAGCCTTCGGGCAGTGGCTCGTCACAGCCGCGCAGGCCGCTGCGGACGCCGCCAAGGAGGGCGGCTTCATGGGGTTCGGGGCGCAGCTGGTCAGCGAGCGCGAGCAGGACATGCTGGACCGGGTGCGCGAGGCCGTCAGCGGTTGACGGCTGCGGCCGGCCGGACTCGGCGGGCGCCGAAGGCCGCCGGGACCACGGACGGCAGCGAGGAGATGACGGCTGCACCCAGTGGTTTCCCAGCGTGCCTGCGCAGCATGGCGGCGAGTGACCCCAGCATTCAGGGGGAGGGTGATGCATCGACTCGTGATCCGCCGGAACCGCCACGACGGCCGTCCGGTTTCGCGCCGCAGGCGGCTGGTCAAGCGCGGCGTGCTCGTCGTGGTGCTCCTTGCCCTCGCAGCGGTCGGGACCTCGTACGCCCAGGCGCTCACCACGCCCGGCGACGCGTCCTGGACGGTCAGGACCGTGGAGTGGATCCGCGACAACGGCGGAGCCGGGATCGTCGACGCGGTCGAGAACTGGTGGTTCCGCAACCCGCCGGCTGACACGCCGCCCGCGGCGTCCGAGCTCCCGAACCTGGCGGCACCCCAACGCCGTGCGGGCGGCACCCCGGCGCAAGCCGGTCCCAGCTCGTCGTCGACGGCGCGGTCCTCGGACGTGGGCGCTCCGCCGCCGATGACGGTCCCAGCAGGGATCCGACCGATCTCCGGCGAGGGTCGATGGGTCGCCGGCCGCGTCGATGCTCGGGGCGTGCCCTCGATGTACACGACGTTCGTGCAGCCGGACCCGGCGCACGCCAGCATCGTCGCCGGCCTCGCGTGGATCAGGGCGTCCGACACCGTCACCCACCTCGTCGCCGGGACGACCCAGCCCGGTGGACCGCCGTGGCCGGGGAACGCGCGGGTGGCACCGGGCGACGTGCCGCGACTCGTGGCGACCTTCAACTCCGGGTGGCGGTTCAAGGACCTGCTCTGTGGGTTCTACGAGGACGGCCGCTACTCGCGACCGTTTCAGCCGGGCGCGGGTTCAGTCGTCATCGACCGAACCGGCCGGGCCACTATCGGGGCGTGGGGACAGGAC
>JAEWFB010000597.1 GCA_023389095.1 Actinomycetes bacterium | reverse complement strand
CTCCGCACCGCCGCGCGTCCCGCGTCGTCGGGAGCCTGAGATGTGTGGCATCGCCGGCGCCTTCCAGCAGCCGGACGGGAAGGCCGTCGTCACGACGATGACCGAGCGTCTGGGCCACCGGGGCCCCGATGCGGGTGGCGTGCTGGAGCTGGTCACCCCGGACGCCGCCGTGGTGCTGGGGCACCGCCGGCTCTCGATCATCGACCTGTCCGAGGCCGCGGACCAGCCGTTCACCAAGGACGGGCTGACCCTGACCTACAACGGCGAGATCTACAACCACGACGACCTGCGCCGCGAGCTGCAGGGCCGCGGCGTCCGGTTCGTCACGCGGTCCGACACCGAGGTCGTCCTCGAGGCGTGGCGCGCCTGGGGCCCGGCGTCGCTGCGACGGCTGCGAGGCATGTTCGCCTTCGCGGTCCACGACGAGCGCACCGGCAGCCTGGTGCTGGCCCGCGACCCGCTCGGCATCAAACCGCTCTACGTCATGGTCCGCGGTGAGGGCGTCCTCTTCGCCTCCGAGCTGAAGGCGATCATGGCGGCGGTGGGCACCGAGCTGTCCGTCGACCCCGCCGCGATGGTGGCCTCGGCGCTCTACTACTGGCTCCCGCAGGAGTACGACGCGCTGCGGCAGGTGCGCAAGCTCGCCCCGGGCTCCTGGGTCCGGTACGACCGGGACGGCGGCGTCGGGTCGGGCACCTACTGGAGCGCGAGGGAGGAGGCCGCGCGGGCGGCGAGCGGCCCCCGGGCGGATCTCCGGGAGGTCATGACGGAGTCGGTCGAGGCCCACCTCGTCTCGGACGTGCCGGTGGCGTGCTTCCTCAGCGGCGGCCTGGACTCGAGTCTCATCGCCGCGCTGGCCCACCGCCGCGACCCGTCCATCGAGGCCTACACCATCGCGGTCCGCCCCGAGGACCAGCGGCTCGAGGCCATGCCGGACGACGCTCCCTACGCCCGCCTGCTGGCCGGTCACCTCGGCATGCGGCTGCACGAGATCGAGCTGCATCCCGACGTGGCGCAGATGCTCCCGAGGATCGTCGACGTGCTCGACGAGCCGATCGGTGACCCGGCGGCCATCAACACCGTGCTCATGTGCGAGGCGGCGCGCCGCGACGGCGTCAAGGTGCTCCTGTCGGGGATGGGCGCGGACGAGCTGTTCGGGGGCTACCGCAAGCACTACGCGATGCTCCTCGCCGAGCGCTACCGGCGGGTGCCGGACCTGCTGCGGTCCGGCGTCGTGGCCCCGGCCGTGGAGGCGCTGCCGGTCTCGGTCGCCGGGCGCGGTCTGCGCACGGTCCGGTGGGCCCAGCGGTTCGTCACCTTCGCCGGGCTGGCCGAGCAGGAGGCCTTCCGTCGCAGCTACACCCTCTATGACCGCGACGAGCTCGCGGGGCTGCTCGACCCCGAGCTCGCGGGCGCCGTGGACGGGGTCCTCGACCGGCACCGCGCCGTCTACGACGACAACGACCTGACCGACATGGTGGGCCGGATGTGCCTGGCCGACACGCGGCTGTTCATGGCCGGCCTCAACCTCACCTACACCGACCGGGCGAGCATGGCGGCCTCGACGGAGGTGCGCGTGCCGTTCGTGGACCCCGTCGTCTTCGCCGCCGCATTCTCACTGCCGGCCTCGGACCGGATCCGTGGTCGCGTGCAGAAGGCGGCGCTGCGGGACGCCGCTCGCGAGTGGCTGCCGCGGGCGATCGTCGACCGACCCAAGGCGAGCTTCGGTGCGCCGCTGCGGGCCTGGGTGGCCAAGGACCTGCGCGAGCTCGTCGACGACGTGCTCGTCGGGGGCGAGCTCGTCGGTTCGGGGTTCCTGCGGCGCGAACCGCTGCTCCGGCTCGTCGAGGACCAGCGCGCGGGGCGCCGCGACGAGGCCAAGCAGGTGTGGCACCTGCTGACGCTCGAGCTCTGGTACCGCAACGCACGTGCCGCCGGGGTGAGCGCGGCATGACCCACGCACCCATCGACCTCGTGGACAGGGCATGAGATGAAACAGGTGGCGCAGAACTACCGCTCGGGCGAGCTCGTGGTGCTCGACGCGCCCGTTCCCGCGTGCAAGCCGGGAGGCGTGCTCATCCGGACGCTCGACTCGCTGATCTCGACGGGGACCGAGCTGATGAAGGTTACCGAGGCGCGTCTGTCGCTGGTCGGCAAGGCGCGAGCGCGACCCGACCAGGTCCGCAAGGTGCTCGACTCCGTCGCCCAGCAGGGCCCCGTGGCGACGTACAAGAAGGTGACCTCGACCCTCGACAGCTACACGCCGCTCGGGTACTCGCTGTGCGGCGTCGTCGTCGAGGTGGGCTCCGGCGCAGAGGAGTTCGCCGTCGGTGACCTCGTCGCCGCGGCGGGCAACGAGTTCGCCCTGCACGCGGAGCTGAACTGGGTGCCGAGGAACCTCTGCGTGCCGGTGCCGCAGGGCGTCCCCCCCGAGCACGCAGCCTTCGCGACGGTCGGGGCGATCGCGATGCAGGGGGTCCGTCGTGGCGAGCCGCAGCTGGGGGAGACCGCGTGCGTCATCGGCCTCGGGCTGGTCGGGCAGCTCGTGGTCCGCCTCCTGCTGGCCGCCGGGCTGCGCGTCGTCGGCATCGACACGGTGCCGGAACGCTGCCGGCTCGCCGAGCAGGCAGGTGCCATCGCCTGCGGCGGCCCGGACGCCGACGCGGCCCGCCACGTCGAGCAGGTGCTCCGGGCCGCCACGGACGGGCTCGGCGCCGACCAGGTCTACCTTGCCGCGGGAGGGGACACCAACGGGCCGGTCGAGCTCGCGGTGCGGCTGGCGAGGGACCGGGGCCGCGTCGTCGACATCGGCAAGACCCGGCTCGACCTGCCGTGGAACGCCTTCTACGAGAAAGAGATCGACGTCCGGTTCTCGCGGTCCTACGGTCCCGGACGCTACGACGACCGGTACGAGCTCGAGGGTGTCGACTACCCGCCCGCCTACGTGCGCTGGACCGAGCGTCGCAACCTCGCCTGCTTCCTCGACCTGCTCGCGAGGGGCGCCGTCGACGTCGGCCCACTGGTGTCGGGCGTGCACCCGATCGGCGACGCGGCGCAGGTCTACGCGGGCCTGCGCGAGGGGTCGCTGCGTGGCATCGGCTTCCTCTTCGAGTACCCGCGCCCCGAGACAGAGACAGAGACAGAGACCGAGAACGGGACCGCGGCCACCGCCACGCCCACGGCCACCGCCACGGCCACCGCCACGGCCGACCAGGGTCCTGCTGCCCACGCCGACCCGGTCCGGTCTCCCGGTCAGGCGGTCACGCCCGCACGCAACGGGTCCTCGAACGGTCGACACCACGCGAACTGGCCTGTCACGCTGGTCACGCCGGTCGGGCCGCTCACGCCGAGCACCTCGGGTCCCGGGGCTGCAGCTCGGCGGGGGTCGGCCGGCGGCGAGGCGCCGGCGCGCGTGCGTCTCGGCTTCGTCGGCGCGGGCGGCTACGCCACCTCGATGCTGCTGCCCCACCTGGCCAAGGACCCCGGGGTGTCCCTCGCACGGGTCGCGACCACGCGCTCGCTCTCGGCCGTCAACGCGCAGCGCAAGTTCGGCTTCCGCGACGTCACGACCGACGCGGACGCGGTCCTGTCCGACCCGACCGTGGACGCCGTGTTCGTCGTCACGCGCCACCACTCCCACGCGACGTTCGTCTGCCGGGCCCTCGAGGCCGGCAAGGCCGTGTTCGTCGAGAAGCCGCTCGCGTTGACGGAGGCCGACGTCGACCGGGTGCTCGACGTGGTGGCCCGCACCGGCAACGACCGTGTCATGGTCGGCTTCAACCGCCGTTTCGCGCCCCTGTTCTGCGACCTGCGACGCCGGTTCGGTTCCCCCCGGGGCCCGGTGAGCATCCGCTACCTCGTCAACGCAGGCCGTCTGGACCCGTCGAGCTGGTACCTCGACGAGCAGCTCGAGGGCACCCGGTTCCTCGGCGAGGGTGGCCACTTCGTCGACACGGTGACCGCCTGGGTCGGCCACCCGCCCGTGGAGGTGTCGGCCCACCAGACCTCGAACGGCCTCGCTCTCGAGGCCACGCTGCGCTTCGACGACGGATCCCTCGCGACGATCACGTACGCCACCGACGGTGACAGCCGCTTTCCCAAGGAGACGCTGGACGTCTCCGGCAACGGGCGCAACGCCCGGCTCGACAACTTCGTGCGGGCCACCGTGTGGGGCCCCTCGGGCCGGAGCGTCAAGCGGTCCCTCACCGGCCAGGACAAGGGACAGCAAGGCGAGCTCGCCGCCTTCGTCGACGCCGTCCGCAGCGGGGGACCGATGCCCATCGGGCTCGACTCGCTCGTCGCGACGACCCGGGCCACCCTCGCGGTCGAGAAGAGCCTGGCCCTGGGGCGGCCGGTGATCCCATGAGCCGACCTCTGGGCTGGTACCTCCACCGGCTGCGGGGCATGCCGCCCGGCGAGATCGCCTCGCGCGTGGGCGATCACGCCCGTCACGTGGCGTGGAGCCGGCGCCAGGTGGCGCCCTTCGAGGTCTCCGGGCTGCGCGGGCCCGTGCCCGGGGTCCGTCCGGTCCGCCGGTTCGGCTCCACCCTCCCCGAGGGCGTCGTCGAGGCGGTCCCCGCGGAGGCGAGGCAGGCGGTCGTCGACGCCGCGGACCGGCTCCTCGCGGGCGACTGGGCCGTGCTCGGTCGCCCTCGCCCCGACATCGTCGACCCGGACTGGTTCCTCGACCCCGTCACCGGCCGCCGTGCACCGCAGGCCCAGCTCGCCTTCTCCGTCGACCACCGCGACGAGCGCGTCACCGGCAACGTCAAGGCGGTGTGGGAGCTGTCCCGGCACCACCACCTCACCCTGCTGGCCGCCGCGTGGTGGCTCACGGAGGACGAGCGGTACGCCGCGGTCGTGGCCCGCCAGCTGCGTTCCTGGTGGGCGGCCAACCCGTTCCTGTCGGGCGTGCACTGGACGAGCGGGATCGAGCTCGGGGTCCGGCTGGTCAGCTGGGTCTGGGTGCGACGGCTCCTCGACGGCTGGGCGGGCGTCACGGAGCTGTTCGACGACAACGAGCTGGCGCTGCGGCAGATCGCCTGGCACCAGGAGTTCCTGGCGGCGTTCCGCAGCCGTGGGTCCTCCGCCAACAACCACGTCGTCGCCGAGGCCTGCGGGCGGTTCGCCGCCTCCTGCGCCTTCCCCTGGTACGCCGCGAGCGAGCGGTGGCGTGAGCAGGCCACCCGTGAGCTGGTGGTTGCGCTGCGCAGCAACACCTTCGCCAGCGGCGTCAACCGCGAGCTGGCGACCGACTACCACCGGTTCGTCACCGAGCTCGGGCTCGTCGCGCTGGCGGAGGGCGACCGGGCCGGCCACCCGTTGCCCGGGCCGACGCGTCGGCTGCTCGTCTCGTCGCTCGACGCCGCCGCGGCGCTGCTCGACGACGCCGGCCGTGCGCCGCGGCAGGGTGACGGCGACGAGGGGCGCGGGCTGGTGCTCGAGGGGCCGGACGCAGACCCGTGGCTGACCCTGCTCGCCTGCGGTGCAGGCGTCTTCGGGCCGCTCCCGTGGTGGCCGGAGGTCGGCAGCGGCATCACCGCCCACCTTCTCGCGGCGATGACCGGGCCGACCCCGCCGTCGGGCCGGCCCGCGTCGGCACCGCTCGCCTTCGTGGACGCCGGCATCCGGATCCTGCGGACGCCTCCTCGCGACGGCGCGCCCTCGTTGTGGTGCCGGTTCGACGACGGCCCGCACGGCTACCTGTCGATCGCCGCGCACGCGCACGCCGACGCCCTCTCCCTCGAGGTGCGCCACGGCGCCGTCGACCTGCTCGCCGATCCCGGAACCTACTGCTACCACGGGGAGCCCGGGTGGCGGAGCTACTTCCGGTCGACGCGTGCCCACAACACCGTCGAGATCGACGGCGTGAACCAGTCCGTCGAGGGAGGGCCGTTCCTCTGGCGGACGCACAGCGACGCGGTGGAGGAACCGGCTGACGACGCGGTGGAGCCGTCCGGCACGCGCCGGCAGACGTGGGCCGCCCACCACACCGGCTACGCGCGGCTGGACCCGGTGCTCCGCCACACGAGACGGGTCACCCTCGACGCGGACACCGAGGAGCTGCTGGTCGTCGACACCCTCGCCGGCTCCTCGCGCCACAGCGCGCGACTGTTCTGGCATCTCGGCCCGGAGGTGTCGGTGACCCTCGCCGGCGCGACGGCCCGTCTGACCTGGTCGGGCGACGACGGCGAACGGGAGGCGCTCGTCGAGCTGCCGCCGCAGCTGCGGTGGAGCGCACACCGCGGCGAGACCGAGCCCATCATCGGCTGGTACTCGCCCCGTTTCGGTGAACGCGTCCCCAGCACGAGCCTCGTCGGGCACGCCGACTGGAGCGGCACCCTCACGCTCTGCACCACCCTGCGGCTGCACGCGTCGCGGTCGCGACCCACCCCGAAACCGCAATCCGCCCTGCTGCCCGCGGCTCCGGAGATAACTTTGACGCACGTCCTCGAGCATCCCCGGGGGAGGCAGTGAGCGAGCAGATCGTCGACCTCCGGTCGGTGTGGGCCATCCTGCGCCGGCACACCGGCGCGCTCACCGCCGCGGCCGCCCTCGGCGGCCTGGCCGGGGGTGCCGCCTTCCTGACGCTCCCGCCGGTCTACAGCAGCACCGCCATGGTGCTGTTCCCGGCGACGCCGGCCAACGCGTCGGCCCAGGCGACGTCGCACGCGATCGCGACCCAGGCCGAGATCGCCTCCAGCCAGACGGTGCTCGCGCGGGCCGGGCAGCTGACCCGCGGGCGTCCCAGCGCGGCGGAGGTGGCCGGGCGGGTCCAGGTCGATGCGCCGACGGACGACATCCTGACGATCACCGCACAGGGAGCCAGCGCGGCGGACGCCGAGCAGCTCGCGACGGCGGTGGCGACCGCCGACGTCGACTACCTCGACGAGATCGCCGCCCCCTCGGGCCAGGACGAGCGCGCGGCGTCGGACAAGCGCAGGTCCACGCTGGCCGACAGCCTCGGCGCCGTACAGGACCAGCTGGCCCGGACGACGGCGCGCCTGCGTGCCGACGGTCCGTCCTCCGCAGCAGGAAAGGCCGACGCGGCCACGCTGGCCCAGCTCACGGCGCGACAGGCCGACCTCGTCCTCCAGATCGACGCCATCGACAGGCAGGTGGCGGCGCAGACGACGACGGACGCCGCGCCGGCGAGCGGGCCCCGGCTCATGGGCTCGGCGTCCCCGGCCAGGGCCCTGTCGCCCGTCACTCGTGGTGCCATGTTCGTCGGCGCCGGGGCCGCCGCGGCCCTCGTCGCGGCCGCGGCACTGACCATCCTGCGCGGACGTCGGGAGAAGGCCCTGCGGTCGAGGGACCAGATCGCCGACAGCATCGGTGTCCCCGTGGTCGCCTCGACGAGGAGTCGTCCGCCGCGTTCGGTGGCCGGCTGGGTGGGCCTGCTGCGCGGCTACGCGCCCGACAGCTCGGAGGCGTGGGGGCTGCGCCAGCTGCTGCGACGCTTCGCGGCCGGCGCACCCGAGCCACGCGCCGGCGCTGCCACGCAGCCGCGGCGGATCGTCGTCCTGACGCTCGCGGGGGACCAGCCCGCCCTGTCGTTCGCGGCCCAGCTGGCGTCGTTCGCGGCGGCCACCGGCGTGTGCACGCAGCTGGTCGTCGGGTCCAGGTCGCAGGAGTCGACGAGCTCGCTGCGTGCGGCCTGCACCCGCATCGGCAACGACGACGAGCTGCGACCGGGTCTCTTCGTGGACGGCGGATCGGACGCGCCGGCTCGTGGGGACCTCGTGGTGCAGACCCTGACCGTCAGCCGCCAGGAGCCCGGGATCCAGGTCGTGCCCGGCGAGAACGCCGTCGGCCTGCTCGTGGTGTCCTCCGGTGCGGCCACGGGCGAGGACCTCGCCAGGGTGGCGCTCGCCGCCGACGACGCGGGCGTGCCCCTGCAGGGCATCGTCGTCGCGAACCCCGACCCCCTCGACCGGACCACCGGGCGCCTCCTGCCCACGCAGCGGGCGCTGCTGGCCCCGCTGCCCTCCCTCATGACGGGCCCCGTCGGCCACGACGACGACCCGCCCGTGTCGACCGCGCGGGGGAGGCAGGGATGATCGACCTCTCGTGGACGATCGGCGAGGAGGGCGAGGCCGAGCTGACGGAGGCACCGAGGCCGCTGCTCAGCACGTGGAACTACCTGCGCAGCGCGATGCGGCGGCGGTGGCGTGTGTGGGTCGGGCTGATGGCCCTGGGCGCGCTGCTCGGCCTCGGCGTCGTCGTGCTGACGCCACCCGGGAGCTCGGCGAAGGTCACCCTGCTCATGGCGCACCCGCCGAACATCGACGGACCCGAGGGCATCGCCATGGACGTGAGCCTGCTGAACACCCGCGAGGTGTCGCAGCGCACCGTGCAGGCGCTCGGGATCGGCCTGACACCGGAGGCCTTCCGCGCCGCGGTCAGCGCCGAACCGGTCACCAACGAGATCCTCGCCATCACGGTGTCGGGGCCGGACGACGCGTCCGCGGCGGCCCGGGCGAACGAGCTGGTCCGCCAGTACCTCGACTTCAGGTCGGCGCAGCTGACGTCCCTGACCAGCGGGATCCGCGCCCAGTACGCGTCCCGCGTCGCCGCGGCGCAGGGCGAGGTCACGACGCTCACGAAGCAGTTCGAGCAGCTGAGCGCGCAGGGCGCCGCGGCCCAGAGCGGCGCCTTCGACGCCCTGTCCCGGCGCACCGACCTCAACAAGCAGATCGCCGACTGGCAGGCCGCGAGTGACAACGCCACGCTGGGCACCGACGCAGCCATCGAGTCGACGCACGTCATCGACCCGGTCCACGCGGACACGTCGTCGACGAAGCGCGCCCTGGTGCTGGCCGTCGCCTCGGGCATGACCGTGGGTGCGGCCCTGGGGATGGGCTTCGTGCTCTTCCGGGCCCTGGTCACCGAGCGGCTCCGCAGGCGACAGGACGTCGGAGTCGCGCTGGGATCCCCGGTGCGATTCAGCGTCCGGTCGACCGGGCCGCGCCGCGGTGGGCAGGGCCTGCTGGGTCGGGTGCTCCCGACCCGGGGGCGGTGGCGGGCCAACGACCTCGGCACGCTGGCCCGCGGCCTCGAGTCGGCCCTTGACCCTCGCGTCAGTCGTGCCGGGCCGGCGACGGGTGGGCCCGGCCCGGGGTCGGCCCCCGCCCGCGAGGCGACCGCTCCCAACGGCAGGCGCGCAGGCCACGCGTCCGGTGAGACGAACGGCACGCGCGTCCTGGCGATGACCTCGGCCCGAGGCGACACGTTGGTGACGTCGGAGCCCGAGGAGGGTCCCTCCGACGGCGTCGCGCTCGCCGCGATCGGCAACATCCGGGCCGCTGCCGACGTCGTGGAGGCCGCCGCCGCCCGGCTGCGGGAACGTGGTGTCGACGTCCTCGTCGTGGACCTCACCAAGGGTGGTGTCCTGTCTGCGCGTTCGGGCGGTGGGACGCCGGAGGTCCTGCGGCCCAGCGGTATCCCAGAGCTCGCGACCGGTCCGCGCGGCGGTACTCCGGCCGGCCTGGTCGACCTGCAGGACGGCTCCTGGCGGACCGCCTGGGACGCGGCGGACACCGTCCTCGTCCTGCTCGAGGTCGACC
>JAEWFB010000591.1 GCA_023389095.1 Actinomycetes bacterium | reverse complement strand
GGAGACGAGCTCGCCCGTGCCGCGGCTCGTGGCCGTGAGCGGCGCCGGCGACCCGCCCGGGAGCAGGTCGAGCCCGCTCACCGCTGCGAGCTCGACGACCGCGTCGCTCCCGCGTCGGGCCCAGGAGGTCTCGACCGGGGCGCCGGTCGGGCCGGTGGCCACGGCCGGGATGCGGTCGAAGCCGGCGGCGACCGCGGCGTCGACGGTGCCCTCGCCCCCGTCGGCGACGGGGACGAGGGTCACCTCGACGTCGGGCACCGCGTCACGCAGGCCGGTCGCGAGGTGCGACGCGACCTCCGTGGCGGTGAGCGACCCACGGAACTTGTCCGGGGCGATGACGACGCGGGGCACGGCGGGACTCCTCAGTCGAGGTTGGCGTAGAGGGCGGTCGGGGCGTCGAGGTCGCTCGTCGCGAGCTCCTCGAACTCGGTGACGCCGGCGATGGAGGTGCCCATGGACACGTTGGTGACGCGTTCGAGGATGACCTCGACGACGACCGGCACCCGGTGCTCCACGAGCAGCTTCTTCGCCTGCTCGAGGGCGGGCAGGATGCCGTCCGGCTCGAAGACCCGGATCGCCTTGCAGCCCAACCCTTCCGCGACCTTGACGTGGTCGACGCCGTAGCCGTTGACCTCCGGCGCGTTGATGTTGTCGAAGGACAGCTGCACGCAGTAGTCCATGTCGAAGCCGCGCTGGGCCTGACGGATCAGGCCGAGGTAGGCGTTGTTCACGAGCACGTGGATGTAGGGGATGTTGAACTGCGCCCCGACGGCCAGCTCCTCGATCATGAACTGGAAGTCGTAGTCGCCCGAGAGCGCGACGACGGTCGAGTCGGGGTCGGCCGTGGCGACGCCGAGCGCGGCCGGCACGGTCCAGCCGAGCGGACCGGCCTGGCCGGCGTTGATCCATTGCCGGGGGCCGTACACGTGGAGCAGCTGGGCGGCCTGGATCTGCGACAGCCCGATCGTGCTGACGTAGCGCACGTCCTTGCCGAAGGCCGTGTTCATCTCCTGGTAGACCCGCTGCGGCTTGATCGGCACGGTGTCGAAGTTCGTCTTGCGCCACAGGGTGCGCTTGCGCTCGGCGCAGTCGGCCGCCCAGGCGGTCCGGTCGGCGAGCGTGCCGGCGTCGCGACGCGCGCGGGCGGCCTCGACGAACAGCTCGAGGGCGGCCTTCGCGTCGGAGACGATGCCGTAGTCGGGGGCGAAGACGCGCCCGATCTGGGTCGGCTCGATGTCGACGTGCACGAAGGTGCGCCCGTCGGTGTACGTCTCGAGGTCGCCGGTGTGGCGGTTGGCCCAGCGGTTGCCGATGCCGAGCACGAAGTCGGACGCGAGCAGCGTCGCGTTGCCGTAGCGGTGGCTCGTCTGCAGGCCCACCATGCCGGCGTTGAGCGCGTGGTCGTCGGGGATGGTGCCCCAGCCCATGAGCGTCGGCACCACGGGGACGCCCGTCAGCTCGGCGAGCTCGACGAGCAGGTCGGCGGCGTCGGCGTTGACGATGCCGCCACCGGCCACGATGAGCGGGCGCTCCGAGGCCTCGAGCAGGTCGAGCGCCTTGTCGACCTGCGCCCGGGTCGCGGCCGGCTTGTAGACCGGCAGCGGCTCGTAGGTCTCGATGTCGAACTCGATCTCGGTCATCTGGACGTCGATGGGCAGGTCGACGAGCACCGGGCCGGGGCGGCCGGACCGCATGAGGTGGAACGCCTGCTGGAACGTGCCGGGCACCTGGGCCGGCTCGAGCACGGTGACGGCCATCTTCGTCAGCGGCTTGGCGATCGAGGCGATGTCGACGGCCTGGAAGTCCTCCTTGTGCAGCTTGGCGACGGGCGCCTGTCCGGTGATACAGAGGATCGGGATCGAGTCGGCGCTGGCCGAGTAGAGGCCGGTGATCATGTCGGTGCCGGCGGGTCCGCTCGTGCCGATGCAGACACCGATGTTGCCGGCCTTCGCGCGGGTCCAGCCCTCGGCCATGTGCGAGGCGCCCTCGACGTGGCGGGCCAGCGTGTGGTGCAGGCCGCCCTGGGTCTGCATCGCCTTGTAGAACGGGTTGATCGCGGCGCCGGGTAGGCCGAAGACGTGGGTGATGCCCTCCTTCTTGAGGATCTCCACCGCGGCCTGCGCTGCAGTCATGCGTGCCATGTTCGTGTCCTTGCGTGGGGCGCCCGGGTCGGACGCACGGGGTCGGGAGAGGTCAGGGGGTGGGCTGCCCGGACAGGCGCTGGACGCCGCGGAGCAGGCCGGAGTGGTCGAGGCCGCCGTCGCCGTTGGCGCGGGCGGCGGCCATGAGCGTCGCGACGAGGGTGCCGAGGGGCAGGACGACGCCGGCCTCGCGCGCGGCCGCGCTGACGATGCCCATGTCCTTGTGGTGCAGGTCGATCCGGAAGCCGGGGGCGAAGGACTCGTCGAGCATGTTGCCGCGCTTCTGGTCGAGCACCTTCGAGCCCGCGAGCCCACCGCCGAGCACGGTGAGCGCGGCGTCGAGGTCGACGTCGTAGGCCTTGAGGAAGACGACGGCCTCGGCGAGGGCCTCGATGTTGGCGGCCACGATGAGCTGGTTGGCGGCCTTGACGGTCTGGCCGGCGCCGCTGCCGCCGACGTGGACGACGGTGCCGCCGACGGTGTCGAGGAGCGGCCGGGCCGCGGCGAAGTCCTCGTCCGCTCCGCCGACCATGATCGACAGGGTGGCGTTGACGGCGCCCGCCTCCCCGCCGGAGACCGGGGCGTCGAGCAGGCGGAAGCCCTTGGCCTGCGCCTCCTTCGCGAGGTCGGCGGTGACGTCGGGCCGGATCGAGGAGAAGTCGATGACGAGCGTGCCGGGCTGCGCGTTGGCGAAGACGCCGTCGTCGCCGAGAAGGACCGCCTGGACGTCGGGGGAGTCGGGGACCATGACGGCGACGACGTCGGCCGCCTTGACGGCCTCGGCGATCGAGCCGGCGCCGCGGCCGCCCGCCTCCGCGAGGGGGCCGTAGCGGTCGGGGGTGAGGTTGTAGCCGACGACGTCGTGACCGGCGCGGGCGAGGTGCACGGACATCGGGCTGCCCATGATGCCGAGGCCGATGAAGGCGATGGTGGACATGTCGGTCTCCTTCGAGGTGGGGCGGTGGTGGCTGGGTGTCCGCCGCGCTCAGGCCGGGCGCGGGGTGGTGAGCTCGCCGAACGCGGTGAGGCTCTCGAGGGTCGTCGTGAGTGGCTTGTACTCGAGGCCGACGAACCCGTCGTAGCCCGTGGCGGCGACCCGGGCGAGGAGGCCCTCGAGGTCGAGCCGCCCGCTGCCGGGCTCGCCGCGACCGGGCCAGTCGGCGATCTGCACGTGGGCGATGCGGTCGGCGTACGCGGTGACGGCCCCCTCGACGTCGTCGCCGTTGTTCGCGAGGTGGAACAGGTCGAGCAGGAGGCCGACGTTGCGGGCACCGGCGTCGCGCACGTCGTCGACGACGGCGACCGCGTCGGCCGCGGTACGCAGCGGGTAGGGCTTGGGCCCGCTCACCGGCTCGACGAGGACGGTGGCCCCGATCCGGTCAGCCGCGCGGGCGGCCAGGGCGAGGTTCTCGCGGCCGAGGGCGTCCTGCTCCTGCGGGGGCACGCCGTCGACGCGGTTGCCGTAGAGCGCGTTGAACGCCGTGGTGCCGAGGCGTTCTCCGATGCCGACGGTGACCTCGATGTTGTCGCGGAACTGCTGCGAGCGCGAGGGGATCGACAGGACACCGCAGTCAGGACCGGCGAGGTCGCCGGCGAAGAAGTTGAGCCCGGCGAGGTGCACGCCGGCGTCCTGCACGGCGGCGACGAGGGCGTCGACGTCACGGTCGGCGGGGACGGGCTGGTCGGGCCAGGGCCACCACAGCTCGATGGTGTCGAATCCGGCCGCCCGCGCGGCCGCGGGGCGCTCGAGGAGAGGCAGCTCGGTGAAGAGCAGGGAGCAGTTCGCCAGGTAGCGGAGGCCGTGGTGCTGGGTCAGCGTCGACATCTTTCACTCTTCCGAATCGTGGAAAACATATTCCGATAGGCAAAACAGTAGGGACGCGTGCCGGCTCCGGTCAAGGGCTGTCGCCGACCGTCTCGCCGATTGGTCTCCGACGCTGGAACGGCGAAGTGCGCAGGGCCCCAGCGGATTTCGCTGGGGCCCTGCGTAACGTGCCGCCGGTGGGAACGCGCGGCCGGCGCCCCGCGTGGCGCGCTCAGCTGCCGCGGTAGGTGGAGTAGCCGAACGGGTTGAGCAGCAGGGGCACGTGGTAGTGCTGACCGGGGTCGGCCACCGTGAAGGCGATCGTCACCTCCGGGTAGAAGCCCGTCGTGCCCGTCGTCGCGAAGTACGAGGCCGTGTCGAAGCGCAGCGTGTAGTCGCCCGCGTCGAGCCGGTCGGGCCCGATGCTGCCGACCCGGCCGTCGGCGTCGGTGCGGCCCTCGCCGACGAGCGCGCCGTCGGCAGAGCGGAGCTCGACGGGGACCCCCTCGGCCGGCCGTCCGGCACTCGTGTCGAGCACGTGGGTGCTGAGGGTGCTCATCGCAGGAGTCCTTCCAGGCGCAGCAGCGCGATCTGGCGCAGCTGGTCGACGGTCTCGGCGCGTTCCGTCGCGTCGTCGTTGCCGAGGCGGCGCCGCAGCTCCGCGAGGATCTCGGCGGCCGAGCGCCCGGCGGCACGGATGAGGAAGACGCGGTCGAAGCGCGCCTCGTACGCCGCGTTGCCCTCCAGGAGCGACTGCGCGACCGCTGCGTCGTTCCGGTCGACCCCGGCCTGCTCCTTCGCCGACTGGGCGGCGTCGTGCTCGGGCGCGCTGGCCCGCTCGCCGATGCGCGGGTGTCCGGCCAGGGCAGACGCGAGCTCGGTGTCGTCGAGCTCGCGGGCCGCACGGTCGGCGGCCCCGAGGAGGGCCTCGCGGTCGGCGTACGGCCGCCCGCGAAGCACCTCCTCGACCCATCGGTCGACGCCGAGGCACGCGTGCAGGCGCGGCCGCAGCCCGTCGGCGTCGGCGCCGTTGAACGTGGCGACGCCTGCCGCGCGGTGGGCGAGCCCGACCTCCGTCTGCTCGCTCATGCCATCTGGTCCACGTCGACGATCCGCTGCCGCGCGCTGTGCACCGGGTTGGCGTCGGCGACGAGGTCGTCGAAGCGGTAGGCCGCGATCTTGCTGATCTCGACGAGCGCGGAGGCGTGCTCCTGGCTGGGGGAGTTGTTGAGTCGCTCCCAGCCGTGGCGCAGGACCTGCGCGTAGGAGTCGCGGTCGCGCACGCACGTGACGAGCGGGAAGCCGAACCGGTCCCGGTACCGCGACGTCAGGTCGAACAGCTCGTCGTGGCTCTTCTCGTCGAGGCGGGTGAGCCCGAGCGCGGACTGGTCCTTGAGCGACAGCTCTCCCTCGTCGCCACCGGCGACGCTCTCCGCCCCGAGCTCGGGGTAGGAGTCGATGAGCCGGCGCTGCTCCTCCGGGGTCGCGGTGAAGAGCGCCTCCTGGAAGGCCTGCCGCAGGTCGTTCGTGTCGCTGAACGGCCTCTGGTCGTAGGCGCGTTCGACGACCCAGCTCGGCCCCTGGAAGAGCGAGTGGAACGTCTCGACGAACTGCTCGCGCGACATCTCGTTGACCTCAGAGAGCCGGATGAGGTTGCCGGGCGTGCCGGCCACGGCCGGGCCGCGACGCCGGCCGACGTGGTGGAACACGACGTTGAGCAGGATCGCGGTGATGCTGCCGAGCGTGATGCCGGACCCGAGGATGATCTGGGCCCACTCCGGCACGGCCTTGGACACGTCGGGCTGCGCCGTGACGTACATGGCCAGGCCCACGCTCGTGCCGACGATGACGACGTTGCGGTGGTCGTGGAAGTCGACCCGGGTCAGGGTCTGGATGCCGACGACGGCGACGGTCGCGAACATCGCGAGGGCCGCGCCGCCGAGGACCGGGTGCGGGATGCCCGCGACGATCGCGCCGGCCTTGGGGATGAGCCCGATGACGATCATGATGAGGCCGGCCATCGCGACGACGTAGCGGCTCTTGACCCGGGTGAGACGCACGAGCCCGACGTTCTCGGCGAAGCACGTGTAGGGGAACGAGTTGAGGATGCCGCCGAGGGTGGTGGCGACGCCGTCGGCCCGCAGGGCCCGCGCGATGTCCTCGCGCTCGATGCGCTTCTCGACGATCTCGCCGGTCGCGAAGACGTCGCCGGTGGTCTCGACCGCCGTGATGAGCATGACGACGACCATCGAGACGATCGCGGCGAAGGAGAACTTGGGGATGCCGAAGAAGAACGGCGTCGTGACGCCGAACCAGCTCGACTGCCCGACCGCGTCGAAGTGCGCGTCACCGAGCAGCCACGCGACGAGCGTGCCCGCCACCAGGCCGACGAGCACCGCGACCGTGGCCATGAAGCCCTTGAAGACGCGCTGGATGACGACGATGAGCGCGAGCGTGCCGAGGGCGTAGGCCATGTTGCGACCGCTCGACGGGTCGCCCTCGGGCCCGGCCCCACCCACGGCGTCCGCCGCGGCGACGGGCAGCAGGGCGATGCCGATGATGAGGATGACCGAGCCCGTGACCACCGGTGGGAAGAACCGGATGAGCCGGCTGAAGTAGGGCGCGAGGAAGAAGGTGAACAGGCCCGCGACGATGACCGCCCCGTAGATGACGAGCAGGCCCTCGGTGCCGCCGCCGGCCGCGAGGCCGATGGCGATCATCGGCGACACCGCCGTGAAGGTGACGCCCTGGAGCAGGGGCAGGCGCACCCCGACCTTCCAGAACCCGACCGACTGGATGATCGAGGCGATGCCGCACGTGAAGAGGTCGGCGTTGATGAGGTGGATGAGCTCCTCGGTGCTCAGGTGGATCGCGCCCGCGAGGAGGATGGGCACGATGACGGCGCCGGCGTAGAAGGCGAGCACGTGCTGGAAGCCGTAGACGAAGAGCTTCGGTGCGGGCAGCACCTCGTCGACGGGGTGGCGGGACCGGCGGGGACGCTCGG
>JAEWFB010000553.1 GCA_023389095.1 Actinomycetes bacterium | reverse complement strand
TGATGCTGGTGGTGGTGGCCGGCGGGGTGCCGGTGATGGTGGTGGGTGTCTGGGCGGTGGTGCCGATGTAGGGGGTGATGGTGTAGCCGGTGATGGCGCTGCCGCCGTTGGCTGGTGCGGTCCAGGAGACGGTGGCCTGCTTGTCCCCGGCGGAGGCGGTGACGCCGGTCGGGGCCGCGGGCGCCGTCGGCGCCCCGCTCGCCGTGGAGAACACGGCGTCGACGTAGTAGCCCTCGGACTGGTAGGTCAGGTTCGGGAACCCGCTCGACGTCCCGTAGCGGTAGACGCCGTCGCCGCCGCTGACGCCGTCCTTGAGGGCATGCAGGGGCGGGTTGTCGACGCCGGTGCTGAAGTAGAACGAGTCAGCGGCGTAGTGCCCGTTCGGGGCGAAGAACGACGCGACGTACACGGTCCCCGCCGTGACGGACACCGGGGTGGCAAAGCTGACCTGCTGCCAGCCGGTGGCGGTCTCGTTGGTGAAGGTGGCCGAGGCCAGCTTGGTGCCGGTCGAGGTCCACAGGCTGCCGATGTGGGTGCCCGTGTTCGCGGCGGCCTTGTAGAACCGGATGCCGGTGACCTGCCCGTTGACGTCGGACGTGAACTTCGTGCCGAGCTCGGTCGAGTTGGTGTCGCCCTGGTCCGGGGTGCTCGGGACGGTCGAGGCGGACCAGATCGTGCACGGCGTGCACGAGATGCCTTGCGGCGTCACGGGGCTCGAGGCTGTCGACTCCGGGCTCGTGCCGATCGCGTTCGTGGCCGAGACCGTGAACGTGTACGCGGTCCCGTTGGTGAGGCCGGAGACCGTCGTGGCCGAGGCCGGCGGGTTGCCGGTCACCTTGACGGCGGTCTGCGCCGTGGCACCGATGTAGGGGGTCACCGTGTAGCCGGTGATCGGGCTGCCGCCGTCCGGCGGCACGGCCCAGCTCACCTGCGCCGAGCCGTTGCCCGGGGTGGCCGTGACGCTGGTCGGGGTGGCCGGAGCGGTGGCCGGACCGGTGTTCGTGTTGAAGAGCACGTCCACCCAGTAGTTGGTCGCGCTGTCGCTCTGGGTCGGGAAGGCGCTGCTGGCGGTGTTGAGGAAGAGCCCGTTGGTCGTCCCGTTGACGTTGCGCAGCGCGTGCAGCGGTGGGCTGTCGACCCACCCGCTCGTGTAGGGCCCGGGGGAGGGCGGCGGGTAGAGGTAGGACTCGTCCGCAGCCGTGTGCCCCTTCGGGGCGAAGTACGACGCCACGTAGGTGACGTTGGCGTTGATGGCCACGGGGCTGGCGAAGGTCACCTGCTGCCAGCCGGAGGCGGTCTCGTTGGTGAACGTCGCGCTCGCCAGCTTGGTGCCGGTCGCGCTCCACAGGTTGCCGACGTGGGTGCCGGTGTTCGCCGTGGCCTTGTAGAAGCGGATACCCGAGACGAAGCCCGAGGTGTCGGACCGGAACTTGATGCCGACCTCGGTCGCGCTGGCGCTGCCGGAGTCGGCGACCCCGGGCGTGGCCCCGGCGCCCCAGATGGAGCAGTTGCAGCCCACGTTCACCGTCACGCCCGCGGAGGGCGTCTCGAGGTTGCCGCTGTCGTCGACGGCTCGGGTCCTGATCGTCGTGCTCGGGTTGCCGTGCGCCACCCAGCTGTAGGTCCAGCTCGTCGTTCCGGTGGCGGGGTGCCAGGTGACGCCCTTGTCGGTGGAGACCTCGACGCCGGCGACGACACCGCCACCTGCGTCGGTCGCCGTCCCGGAGATCGTGATCTTGCCGCCGTCGCCCAGGTTGGCCCCGTTCGTCGGGGTCGTGATCGTCGAGGTCGGCGCGGTCGCGTCGGTCGAGGCCGTCGCCGCGGACAGCCCGCTGATGACGGCGTAGGGCTGGGACCCCATGTCCGCGAGCAGGTTCACCGTCGCCTGCTGCATCACGACATCAGGCGTCGAGCCCGGGTCTCCCAGGCCCCAGGACCACTGCACGGTGCCGGCGCCGAAGACCAGCGCGCCGCTCGGGGCGCGGTAGATCGTCAGGTTGTGGGTCGCGGTCTGGTTCGCCAGCGTCGTGCCGCCGTAGTCGGTGAAGATCTCGGCCGTGGTGGTCGTCGTGGATGACAGCCGGAAGAGGCCGGCCGGCCGGAAGCCGTTGTCGGCGTCCATGTCCCACTCGTAACCGAGCGTGCCGTCGCCCGCTCCGAGCGTGTACGTCTGGCCGTTGCCGAGCCTGGCCACGGCGGTGTTTCGCCAGAGGCGCAGCTTCGAGTACTGCGACGGGACCTTGATGTCGGTGGTCCCCGAGTTGACGATGAACTGCTGCCCCGTCAGGGCGTTCTGCGGCTTCCCGCCGTCGGCCGGGGGACTGAAGCGCGGGTCCTGCCAGGTCCCGGTCCACGTCGGCGGGTCCTGCGGGTCGACCGGGGTGTTGTAGTGGGTCTCCTTGTAGCAGACCAGGGTCCGGTTCGCCGTGTTGCTGCCGTCGATGCTCGCCTGGAAGCGCGTCTTCCAGAACACCTCGTTGCCGCTGAAGAACGCGAGGTTGACGCCCGCGTCGCGGGCGGCCTCGACGTTGGCGCGCTGCGTGCCCGACCAGTACTCGTCGTGGCCGACCGACAGGAACACCTTGTGGTTGCGCAGCAGGGCGCCGCCCGCCGAGGTCCCGGTGTCGACGCCGCTGGAGTACGTCACGTCGTAGCCGTTCGCCTCGAGGAACCGGATCATCGGGTACTCGGAGTACATGACCCAGCTGTGGCCGTTGTCGTCGAGGGCCGTGTGCCAGGGCCGGTTGTAGGACACCATCGACGCGCCCTTGTAGGCGTCCGGGCTGCCCGGTGGGCAGCTGGTGGTGCACGTGTAGAGGCTGTTGCCGCCGTAGGAGTTGTAGGCCTGCCACGTCTGGTCGGAGGTCTGGACGAGCAGGTCGGAGTGGCTGGCGTCGTTGCGCACCACGAAGGGGATGAGGCTCGCACCGCCGGTGTCGTTGCGGACGAGCCGCGCCAGGTAGACACCCGACACCGCCGTGCTCGGCACCGTCCACGACGCCGACACCGCCCAGTTGCCGCAGTCGATGAGGCCCGTGTTGTTCTGCGTGATGCAGGACGGCTGCGTCTGCGGGAGCGTCGCCGACGGGAGGACGCCGGCCGCGATCATCCGGGCGCCGTTGCCCTGGTAGTACCCCATGCGCAGGATGTCGATGTGGTACGCCTTGGCCGGCGTGCTGATCTTGAACGACTGGGTCTCGCCGACGTTGACGCTCATCGATGTGGCGAAACCCTGGATCGTCGAGTCGCCGGCACCGTTCACCTGCCAGCTGCTGGGCGCCGTGCCGGGCTGGGTGTTCTCGCAGGCGATGACGTTCACCACCGGCGGGCCGCACGGCCCCGCTGCCTCGGCCGGCACCGCTGCCACGCCGGTCGTCAACGCGGCCAGGGCGGCGACGAGGGCGGTCGCCGCGACTGCGGCGGTCCGTCGCCGGCGTGGCCGGGCGTCCAGCCCTATCTGCGCTGCCCATCGGAGCAGACGGGATCGACCGATGCGAGCCGAAGAGAGCATGACTACCGCCTCCACCCCGGCGCACGACGCGCCGGCCCACCCTTGTGTCGGTGCAGGTTTCGCGGCCGGGGTCCCCACCCTCGTCGGCCGCCTGCGCCGTTTCGAGCGTAGGGCTCACCGTGCCGGCGCGGCCCGGGAATCCTCGAAGTGCGGGGCCCTCGCGACGCACGGTGCGGCGCAGAACGGTGCAGAACGGGGCGGGACCGGCGCGCGCGGCGGCGGGGCGTCCCGAGGGCTGGACGACCACGACAGATTTCGTGCTGGGCGGCCGGTCCACTAGGATCGAGCAGTTGCCTCGGCGAGGGACGGTGCACGGCTGCGACAGCAGGGCGTGACGAGGTCCGTGATCGACGCGGTGGCCTGACGTGGAGCTCTCCTCGGTCGGGTTCGCCTCTGCGTGCGTACCTCACCGACCCACTGCTCCGTCACCGCTGACCCACCGCGCGTCGTCCCGCGTCGAGGCCACCCACACCATGCACCTCCCACGACCCCCACGACCTCAGGAGTCCCTGTGTCCTCCGACATCACCAAGCTCGTCGCCGTCAAGCGCACGGAGTTCGGCAAGGGCGCTGCCCGCAAGATCCGCCGCTCGGGCAACATCCCCGCCGTCATCTACGGCCACGGCACCGAGCCGGTCCACATCTCCCTGCCGGGCCACGACACCATGCTCGCGCTCAAGCACGTCAACGCCCTGCTGACGATCGTCGTCGAGGGCGACGAGCAGCTCGCGCTCGCCAAGGACGTCCAGCGCGACCCGATCAAGCCGGTCATCGAGCACGTCGACCTCGTCGTCGTCCGCCGCGGCGAGAAGGTCACCGTCGACGTCCCGGTCCACCTCGAGGGCGAGGCTGCCCCCGAGACCGTCGTCACGCTCGACCACTCCACCCTCCAGCTGCTCGTGGCCGCCACCGACATCCCCGAGAACGTCGTCGTCTCCGTCGAGGGTCTTCAGGCCGGCACCCAGGTGCTCGCCGGCGCCGTCGAGCTGCCCTCGGGCGCCGAGCTCGTCACCGACGCCGAGGCGCTCGTCGTCAACGTCACGCAGGCCGTGTCCGCCGAGGCCCTCGAGGCCGAGCTCGCCGAGGCCGAGGCCGAGGCCGGCATCGAGCGCGAGGAGCACGAGGAGGAGGCCGCCGAGGGCGAGTCCGCCGAGGGCGAGTCCGCCGAGGCCGAGGCGCAGGCCGAGGGCGCCGAGGCCTGAGCCTCTCCCGCCCACGCGTCCACGGGCCTCGTCCGAGCCTTCGCTCGGCGGGGCCCGTGCGCGCGTCCGGGATCGGCCGGCCCGCCGGCCACCGATCCACCCACCGACCCACCCACCCGTAGTCCAGACCGACCGGATCGAGGACCCACATGGACACCTGGCTCGTCGTCGGGCTCGGAAACCCCGGCCCGGCCTACGCCGGCAACCGGCACAACGTCGGAGCCATGGCCCTCGACGAGCTCGCCCGGCGGGACGTCGGCGGACGCGCGGTCCTCAAGTCGCACAAGGCCGGTCGCGCGGTCGTCGCCGAGGCACGGTTGCGCGTCGGTGGCCCCAAGGTCGTGCTGGCCGTGCCGACGACCTACATGAACGAGTCGGGCGCTCCGGTCGCGGGCCTGTCCAAGTACTACGACGTGCCGCCCGAGCGGCTCGTCGTCCTGCACGACGAGCTCGACATCGAGGCCGGCCTCGTGCGGCTCAAGCTCGGCGGGGGAGAGGGCGGCCACAACGGCCTCCGCTCGATCTCGCGCTCGCTCGGCACGCGCGACTACCTCCGCGTCCGGCTCGGGATCGGCCGACCTCCGGGCCGGCAGGACCCTGCCGACTTCGTCCTCAAGGACTTCTCGAAGGTGGAGCGCACCGAGGTGCTGCCCTTCCTCGTCGACGAGGGCGCCGATGCCGTCGAGGCCCTCATCGAGGTCGGCCTCCTCGACGCCCAGCAGCGCTTCCACTCACCGCGCTGAGGCGACGGCCGCGGCCCGGAATCGGGAATCGCGCCGTCGGCGCCCACGGCTCGTGTCAGTCTGTTGGGCGTCAGGCCCGTCTTCGGGCGGTGGCGGCGCGTCGGCCGGAGGAGGGCCGGTGCCCCTGGGGGTGGGACCGGAGGGGTGTCCATGACCGCGACGAGGGTGTCGGCGTCGGCGTTCGTCGGACCCGGTGTCGAGCTCGGCGTCGGCGTGTCCGTCGGGCCGTTCGCGGTACTCGTCGGACCCACCCGCATCGGCGACCACGTGCGCATCGGCCCGGGAACGCACGTGGGCGGCGCTCCGGAGATCGCGTCGGTGCGCCAGAACGACGCGGGGGACGGGGACCTCGACCACCACGAGGTGCGCATCGGCAGCCACAGCGTCCTGCGCGACCACGTCGTCGTCCACCACGGGAGCGTCCGGCCGACGACGATCGGCGCGGGATGCCAGGTCTTCAGCCGCGTCTACGTGGCCCATGACGTCCACGTCGGTGACGGCGCCACCCTCTCGGCCGGCGTCAGCCTCGGCGGGCACGTCACGGTCCGCGCGGGGGCGAACCTCGGGCTCAACGCCAGCGTGCACCAGCGACGCGTCGTCGGTGGCCTCGCGATGGTCGGCATGGGGACGCCCGTCGTCCGGGACGTCCCGCCGTTTGCCACCGTCTACGGCGTGCCCGCCCGCGTCCGCGGTGGAAACCGGTTCGGCATGGAACGGGCCGGCTTCTCGGACAAGGAGATCGAAGCCGTCCTCGAGTTCCTCGCCTCAGGGTGCCCGCCCGGGGCCGCGGTGCTGTCGGACCGGGTTCGCGACGAGCTCGACTGGTGGCAGGGGCTCACCGGGCGGATGGCGATGGGGCGTGCGACATGAGCGCGGACGTGACGAACGGGACGCGGCCCCTGGTCCTCGTGGCCGGCGGCGGCCTCGCCCGTGAGGCCGCGGCTGCGGCGCGAGCCGCCGGCCGGGCCGTCCTCGGCTGCCTCGACGACGACCCGGCGACCTGGGGTCGTGACGTCGCGCCCGGCCTCACGGTGCTGGGTGGGGTCGAGGACGCCGGCAACCACGCCGGCGCCGACTTCCTCGTGTGCGCCGGCAGGGGCGTCGTGCGTGAGCGGCTGGTGAGCCGGCTCGCTTCGAGGGGGATCGGGGGGAACCGCTTCGCGACCCTCGTGCACCCCGACGCCTGCCTCGCCGACGACACCGAGGTCGGAGCCGGCGCCGTCGTGCTCGCCGGAGTGGTGGCCACCTCCGGCGTCGTCGTCGGTGACCACGTCGTCTGCATGCCGAACGTCGTGCTGACCCACGACGACCACCTCGCCGACTACGCCACGGTCTGCGCCGGCGTCGTGCTCGGCGGGAACGTGTCCATCGGCCGGGGCGCCTACGTCGGGATGGCCGCCTCGGTGCGGGAGGGCACGCACGTGGGCGCCGGCGCCCTCGTCGGCATGGGTGCCGTCGTGCTTCACGACGTCGGCGCGGGCGAGACGTGGGTCGGGGTGCCGGCAGCCCCGCTGCCCGAGCGTGCCCGCCCAGTGGGTCGGAGCCGTCCCGGCGGGTCCGGCGGCGCGCCGACCGCACCGGCGGCGTCGGGGACGGGTGGTGGGCGATGAGCTCGGTCAGCGTCGTCATCCCCTGCTACCGCTACGGCCACTTCCTCGAGGCCGCGGTCAGCAGCGTGACCGACGACCAGCCCGGCGTCGACGTGCGGGTGCTCATCATCGACGACGCGTCGCCGGACGACAGCGCGACGGTGGCGAGGGCCATCGCCTCCCGGCGTCCGGAGGTCGAGGTCGTGGTCCACGACACGAACCGCGGCAACATCGCCACCTTCAACGAGGGTCTGCTCGACTGGGCAGCCGGCGACTACACCCTGCTCATGTCCGCGGACGACCGGGCGACGCCGGGCGCGCTCGCCCGGGCCCGGGACCTGATGGACGCCCACCCCGGCGTCGGTTTCGCCTACGGCCGTGCGCTCTACGTCAGGGACGGGGCACCGCTCCCGGCCGCCCGGACCCGGGTCCGGGGCTGGGCGGTGTGGTCGGGCCAGCAGTGGCTCCTGGAGCGCTTCCGGCAGGCCGAGAACCCCATCACCTCGCCGGAGATCATCGTGCGGACCTCCCTGCAGCAGCGGGTCGGCGGCTACGACCCGGGCCTGCCCAGGGCCGCCGACATGGAGATGTACATGCGGCTGGCCGCCCACGGCGACGTCGGCTTCGTCAAGGGCGTCGACCAGGCGTTCTACCGCCTGCACGACGAGAACATGCACACGGCGGTCACCTCGCTCATGGACCTCGTTCAGCGGCGCTCGGTGTTCGAGCTGGTCCTCGAACGCTACGGCGACGCGATCGAGGACCCGGAGCAGGCGTCCACCCTGGTGCACCGGCAGCTGGCCCGCGAGGCCCTCTGGGCTGCCGGGCGGGTGCACGACCTCGGCCGGCTCCGGCGCACCGAGCTGGGCCGGCGCCTGCTGGGCGGCGGCTCGCACGAGACCGGGGAGGACGTCGGCCCCCTCCTCGACTTCGCGCAGGACTGCTGGCCCGGCATCACGCGGGTGGCGCTGTACCGGACCGTGGCGGCCAGGAGCAGGCTGGGCCCGCGCGACCTGCAGTTCATGCTCCAGCAGAAGGGCCAGTGGTGGCTGCGCCGCCGGTCCTGGAAGTACCGGGGGGTGTGACTCCCGTGCGGCCGTCGCAGCCCCGCAGGCGCGCGAACCCGTGGGCGTGCGCCCGAGCGCACCCCACGACGAGGGAAGGCCGGTCGAGCTCATGATCATCACACAGACGCCACTGCGGGTCGGGCTGGTCGGCGGCGGTACCGACCTGCCGGACTACTACCGTGAGCACGGCGGTCGAGTGCTCAACGCCGCCATCGACAAGTACGTCTACGTGGTGGTCAAGCAGCGCTTCGACGACGAGATCTACGTCAACTACTCGACGAAGGAGATCGTGTCGCGGGTCGAGGACCTCCAGCACGAGCTGGTGCGAGAAGCCTTGCACATGACCGGAGTTCGCGGCGGCGTGGAGATCACGACGCTGGCTGACATCCCCTCGGCGGGTTCCGGCCTGGGGTCCTCGTCGGCGGTCACCGTGGGGCTGCTGCACGCCCTCTTCACCTACCAGGGGCGCCAGCTGACCGCGGACGAGCTGGCCGACCGCGCCTGCGGGATCGAGATCGACCGCTGTCGCAAGCCCATCGGCAAGCAGGACCAGTACGCCGCGGCGTACGGCGGCATCTGCGACCTCGAGTTCGGGCCGGGCGACCGCGTCACCGTCAACCGGCTCGCCCTCTCCGCAGACCGGCGTCGACAGGTCCAGGACGAGCTGCTGCTCTTCTACACGGGGACCACGCGCCAGGCGAACGACATCCTCGGGGAGCAGCGAGCCAACATCGCCAACCGGCTGCCCCAGCTCGCGCAGCTGCGCGACCTCGCGCGCCAGGCCGCGGACGGACTCCGGGACGGGGACGTCGACGCGCTCGGGGTCGCCCTCAACAAGAGCTGGGCGGCCAAGCGCGAGCTGGCCAGCGGGGTCTCGACGAGCGCGATCGAGGAGGCCGTCGACGCGGCCGTCGGGGCGGGCGCCTCCGGCGCCAAGGTGACCGGTGCCGGGGGCGGTGGCTTCCTGCTCGTGGTGTGTCCCCTCGAGCGACAGCGCTCGGTGCGGGAGGCCCTGAGCCACATGCGGGAGCTGCCCATCAAGATCGACCCCTACGGGTCCCGGGTGATCTTCAACGTGCACCACGACATCTGGAGCTGACGCGTTTTCGCGAACTCGCCGTGGCGGCAGAGGGTCCGGAGCTAGCCTGCTGGACATGACCACAGCCATGGGGATGGCGGTCGTGGGGGCAGGGTACTGGGGGCCGAACCTGGTTCGGAACGCGATGGCGACGCCGTCGCTGCATCTGCGCTGGCTCTGTGACCTCGACGAGGAACGGGCGCGACGCGTCCTCGGGCCCTACTCGACCGTCGCGACCACGAACTCGTACGACGCCGTCCTCAGTGACCCGGACGTCCAGGCGGTGGCCATCGCGACGCCGGCCGCGACCCACTTCCCGCTCGCCATGGCGGCCCTCGACGCCGGCAAGCACGTGCTCGTCGAGAAGCCCCTGACGTCGGCGCTCGCCGACGGGGAGAAGCTCGTCCAGGCGGCCGCGGACCGTGGCCTCGTCCTCATGTGCGACCACACCTACTGCTACACCTCCGCGGTCCAGGAGCTGCGGCGGCTCGTGCACAGCGGCGAGGTGGGCGACGTGCAGTTCGTCGACTCGGTGCGGATCAACCTCGGCCTCGTGCAGCCCGACGTGGACGTCCTCTGGGACCTGGCGCCGCACGACATCTCGATCCTGGACTACCTTCTGCCGCCAGGCGTTTCGGTGGTGGCGGTGGCTGCCCTCGGGTCCGACCCCATCGGCCACGGACTGGCCTGCGTCGCCTACCTGACGCTCAAGCTGTCGACGGGTGCCATCGCGCACGTGCACGTCAACTGGCTCAGCCCGGTGAAGATCCGCACGATGGTGATCGGTGGCTCGCACCGGACCGTCGTCTGGGACGACCTCAACCCGAGCCAGCGCCTGTGCGTCTACGACCGGGGCGTCGAGAGGACCGGGTTCGAGGACCTCGCGGCGGACGACCGCAAGCAGGTGCGGATCTCCTACCGGACCGGCGACATGGTCGCCCCGGCCCTGCGCGAGCAGGAGGCGCTGCGCTCGATGGTCGCGGAGTTCGTCGCATCCATCACCGAGGCCCGGGCCCCGGCGACCGACGGCGCGGCCGGCCTGCGCGTCATGCGCGTGCTGGAGGCCGCCGAGCGGAGCTTCCGGCTCGACGGGGCGTTCGTCGACGTGGGAGGGCTCGGATGATCAGGGGCAGCGTGTGCCTGGTGACCGGGGGAGCGGGCACGATCGGCTCCACGATCGTCGACCAGCTCGTCACGGGCGGGGCAGCGGAGATCCGGGTGCTCGACAACTTCGTCCGGGGCCGCAAGGACAACCTCGCGGCGGCGCTGGCCTCCGGACGCGTCCAGGTGGTCGAGGGCGACATCCGCGACGTGGAGACGGTGCGGGAGGTGTCCGAGGGCGTCGACGTCCTGTTCCACCAGGCCGCCATCCGCATCACCCAGTGCGCGCAGGAGCCTCGGCTGGCCCTCGAGGTGCTCGCCGACGGGACCTTCAACGTGCTCGAGGCGGCGGTCGAGGCAAAGGTGCGCAAGGTCGTGGCGGCGTCGTCGGCCTCGGTGTACGGACTGGCGTCGGAGTTCCCGACGACCGAGGCCGCGGCACCGTGGGCCAACGACACGTTCTACGGGGCCGCCAAGGTCTTCAACGAGGGGATGCTCCGCAGCTTCCACGCGATGTACGGGCTCGACTACGTGGCGTTGCGCTACTTCAACGTCTACGGCCCCCGCATGGACATCCACGGCCTCTACACCGAGGTGCTCATCCGCTGGATGGAGCGCATCGAGGCGGGCGAGCCGCCGGTCATCCTCGGGGACGGCCGGCAGACGATGGACTTCGTCTTCACCAGCGACATCGCGCGGGCGAACCTGCTTGCCGCCGAGTCCGACGTGACCGACGTCGTCCTCAACGTCGGCACCGGCGTCGAGACGAGCCTGTCGGGCCTGGCCGAGGCGCTGCTCGAGGCCATGGACGCCACCCTCCCCGTGGAGTTCGGCCCCGAGCGTGCCGTCAACGGCGTCACCCGGCGCCTCGCATCCATCGACGCGGCGCAGCAGCGGATCGGCTGGCAGCCCGACGTCGGCCTCGAGCAGGGACTCCGGGAGCTGGTCGACTGGTGGCGCTCGGAACGCGGGCGCGCATGATCCCGGTGATGCGGCCCTGGCTCGGCGAGCAGGAGGCCCGGGCGGCCGCCGACGCCGTCCGCTCCGGCTGGGTCGCGCAGGGGCCGCGGGTGGCAGAGTTCGAGGCGCGCTTCGCCGACCACGTGGGCGCCGAGCACGGCGTGGCCGTGTCCTCGTGCACCACGGCCCTGCACCTGGCGATGCACCTGCTGGGGATCGGCGCCGGCGACGAGGTCGTCGTGCCGTCCTTCTCGTTCGTGGCCACCGCCAACTGCGCCCACTACGTCGGAGCGCGCCCCGTGTTCGCCGACGTGGAGGCCGACGACGGCAACCTCAGCGTGCGCACCGTGGAGCCCGTGCTCACCAACCGGACCCGGGCCGTCATCGTCGTGCACCAGGGCGGCGTGCCGGCCGACGTGGAGCCGCTGCGCCGGCTGTGCGACAGCCGCGGCATCGCCCTGGTGGAGGACGCCGCCTGCGCCGCGGGGTCGCGCTACCACGGTGCGCCGGTGGGCGCCGGGTCGCACCTGGCGGCGTGGTCGTTCCACCCGCGCAAGCTGCTGACGACCGGCGAGGGCGGCATGCTCACGACCACGGACGCCTCGATCGCCGAGCGGGCCCGACGCCTGCGCGAGCACGGCATGAACCTCAGCGCCGCCGTCCGCCATGCCAGCAGGCAGCCGGTCATCGAGAGCTACCTCGAGGTCGGCTTCAACTACCGCATGACCGACATCCAGGCGGCCGTCGGGCTCGTGCAGCTCGACAAGCTGGACGCGATGGTGAGCCGGCGGCGCGAGCTCGCGTCGCGCTACGCGTCGATGCTCGCCGACGTCCCCGGCGTGCGCCCGGTACGGGACCCCGCCTGGGGTGAGACCAACTTCCAGTCCTTCTGGGTCGAGCTCGACGGGGACTACCCCCTGTCGCGCAACGAGCTGCTCACCGCCCTCGCCGCCGACGGCGTGTCGGCCCGGGCCGGCATCATGGCCGCCCACCGGCAGCCCGCCTACGACGGGCACCCGCACGCCGACCTGCCGGTCACCGAGCACCTGACCGACACCACGCTGATCCTGCCGCTCTTCCACACGTTGCAGGAGCGCGAGCAGGAGGTCGTCGTCCGGGTCATCCGGCGCGCAGCGGGTCTGGTGCAGAGCGCATGAGCAGGGCGACCGGCACCGGCCGGGCCGCCGCCGTCTGACCCCGTCGTGGTGACCCGCCGAGGAGGCCCACCGATGCAGACCATTCCGCTCGTCGACCTGTCGCTCCAGCACAGCCGCATCGCCGACGAGGTGGCGGCCGGGTTCGCCGAGGTGCTCGACGCCGGCGACTACGTCGGCGGCAAGGCCGTGGCCGCCTTCGAGCAGGAGTACGCCGACTTCGTCGGTGCGCGCGCGTGCGTCGGGGTGGCGAACGGCACGGACGCCCTGGAGATGGCCCTGCGGGCCGTCGGGGTCACGGCGGGCGACGAGGTCCTCGTGCCGGGCAACAGCTTCATCGCCACGGCCGAGGCGGTCGTGCGTCTGGGGGCGCGGCCGGTCTTCGTCGACGTGGACGACGAGGCGCTGCTCATCGACCCGGCGGCGGTGGAGGGGGCGCTCACCGAGCGCACGCGGGCGGTCGTGCCCGTCGACCTCTTCGGGCAGGTGGCGCCGTTCGAACGGCTCCCGTCGTGGCTCGGCGAGCGGGGAGTCGCCGTGGTCGAGGACGCCGCGCAGGCACAGGGCGCCACGCGCCACGGCAGGTCCGCGGGGAGGTTCGGAGCCGCGGCCGGGACGAGCTTCTATCCCGGCAAGAACCTCGGTGCCTACGGCGACGCCGGGGCCGTCACGACCGACGACGCCGCGCTGGCCGGGCGGGTGCGGCTCATGGGCGCCCACGGCAGCCCCGTCAAGTACGAGCACACGCAGGTGGGCTTCAACTCCAGGCTCGACACGCTCCAGGCCGTGGTGCTGCGGGCCAAGCTCCGTCGGCTGGGTGCCTGGAACGCCGAGCGCCGGCAGGCGGCGGCCGTGTACGACGAGCTGCTGGCCGACGTGCCGGGGCTGCGGCTTCCGCGCACCCTGGAGGGCAACGAGCACGTCTGGCACCTCTACGTCGTGCGGGTGCCGGAGCGCGACGCCGTGCTGCAGGCCCTCCGGGACCGCGGGGTGGGGGCCGCCGTCCACTACCCGGTGCCGCTGCACCTCACCCCGGCGATGGCGCACTTCGGACGGGGTCCCGGCAGCCTTCCGGTCTGCGAGGCCACCGCCGGCCGGATCCTGTCGCTGCCCCTCTTCCCGGGCATCACGGCGGGCCAGCAGGAACGCGTCGCGGACGCCCTGCGCGAGGCGCTCGGGGGTGCTGCGGGCTGACGCGCCGCCAGCCGGGCCTCCCGGCCCCGACGCGTGCTCAGCGGGCCACGAGCGGGCCGGCCGTCAGCGGGTGCTCGCCTGCGTGAGCCGCAGCAGCCTGCCCACCTTCTCGGCGTACCTCGCCGGAACGGGCATGACCCCGAGCGCGTCCCCGATGACGGCCCCGGCCACCATGCGCAGCAGCAGGAGGTAGGTGACGACCGTCGCGGCACCGGTGACCACCAGGGCCGGCAGCGGCGCGGCCGGACCGGACACGGCCCGCAGCGCCAGCGCGCCCACCACCATGGTCGCCGCCGCGGGCAGGGCCAGGATGAGGAAGGGGCGCGCCACCGTCCGTGGGGACAGGTCGAGCTGCCGGGCCACGAGGAGCCAGCGCGCGACCGTCGCGAGCGCCGCGACGACGACGAAGCCGACGGCGACACCGGTGGGTCCCCAGCGCACGGCGACGGCCGTCATCCCCACGGTCGCCCCGTCGACCACGAGGGCGTAGCCGAGCCAGGCGCCGGGGCGGCCCAGCCCGTAGAAGAGGCCCTGGTCGAGCATCGCGCCCAACGTGATGATGCCGGCGACCGCCAGGGCCTGGGTCGGTTGGACGCTCGCCGTCCACTGCTGCCCGAAGAGCAGGGGCACCGACAACGGTGCCGTGACGACGATGAGGATCATGAGCGGCGACACCACCGCGTAGGCGACCCCGAGCGCCTTGAGGTACTTCACCCGGAGCCCGTGAGCCGAGCCGCGGAGCCGGGCGAAGACCACCGTCGAGACGGGGATCAGCGGCGCCGCGCTGAGGTCGAGGGCCACCGTGACGAGCCGCTGCCCGACGTTGAGCAGCCCCAGCGCCGTGGGTCCCAGGCTGACGGTGATGATCCAGCTCTCGGCCCACATCCGCCCGGTCGCGGCCAGGTCGACGCTCGACACCCTGAAGCCGAACACCGACATCTGACGGAAAAGACTGGGGGACAGCGTCATCGAGGGGACCCAGCGACTGCTGCGCCATGACATGAGGGCGACCACCCACTGCGTCACGACCACCTGGCTCACCAGGGCCCAGACCCCGGTACCGAGCAGGGCCATGGCGATGGCGACGGCTTGGGCGAGGATCGCCGCGACCGCGGCCTGGATCGCGACGACACGGAAGGCCAGGGCGCGCTTGAGCAGCGCCAGCGGCACCGCCCCGAGCACCGTGGGCACGATGGCCAGCACGAGCGCGCGGAGCACCGGGGTGAGCTCGGGGGTCCGGAACATCGTCGCGACGAGAGGTGCCCCTGCCAGGAGCCCGAGGGAGAGCACCGCCCCGGCCGTCATCGACGACCAGAAGGCGGTGCTCAGGCTGCGCGGGTCGATCTCGTCCGCCTGGAGCAGGTAGGTCGAGAAGCCCATGTCCGAGAGCAGGTACACCATCGGGATCACGGCCATGGCGGCGGCGACGACACCGAACCCTGCCGGGGAGACGGTCCGCGTCAGCACGACCAGCGTGACGAAGCCGCTGAGTCGCGCCACCCACTTCTGGGCTGCCATCCACAGGACCCCGGACGCGACTCCGGTGCCCAGTGCGGCGTCATCCCGGTGACTCTCGCTCATGACCTCGGACTCTCCCGCGCGCCGACTGGCATTCGGCGCGCCTGCGCGAAAAGGGCTATGTCACGCCTTTTCCATCTCGACATGGGGCCACGCCCGTCACCGGTGCTGCGGCGACTTCAACGTTAGGACATCCGCGCCCGCGGGAAGAGCCGTTCCGGACAAGCCGAGAACATCCCCATTCCTACCGGGCAGCACTGTGGTCCAAGCGGACCCGACGCGGCGAGTCGGAAGATCCGGGCATATCCCGCGACTGACGGAAAAGGCGACGAACCCTCCCGATGAATGCATTCGGGATTCCTGTTCATATTGAATGACAATGCGGCCCGAAGTATTTCTCGGGCTGGCCCCGTAACCGTTCTCGGGGCACCTACCTCGGCCATTTCCGCACGTCCGGCACGATTCCCGATTAAGACTTGGACCACGACCTGGGGGGTCGCTTTTCAAGCCGGATGGAGGGCTGGCGCCAATGCGAATCATCGTGCTCGGACTCGGCTACGTCGGGACCATCACTGCCGCGGGACTCGCCTCGAAGGGGCACGACGTCGTGGGGATCGACGTGGACGAGTCGAAGGTCGAGGGCATCCGTCAGGGCCTGAGCCCGGTGGTGGAACCGGGCATCGGCGACCTCGTCGCCGCCGGTGCCGCGAACGGTCGACTCCAGGCGGCCACCGACATCGCGGCCGTGCTGGACGGGGCCGACGTCACCCTCGTGTGCGTCGGGACCCCCTCCACGACGCGGGGCGGCACCGACCTGACCTACCTCAGGCGGGCCCTGGCCGACCTGCGCGAGGCGATGACCTCGGCCACCCCACCGGCATCGGGCCACCACAGCGTCGTGATCCGCTCTACCGTGCCGCCGGGGACGGGCCACTCCGTGGTCGCGCCGTTCTTCGTGCCGGAGCAGCTCCCCGCGGGCTGGTCGGTCGGCACGGCGATGTGCCCGGAGTTCCTCCGGGAGGGCTCCGGGGTGGCCGACTTCTACGACCCGCCGTTCGTCGTGGTGGGCACCGGGGACGACCGCACGCGAGGCGAGCTCGCGGAGCTCTTCGCCTTCCTGGACCAGCAGATCCACCACGTCGACGTGCCGACGGCCGAGGCGCTGAAGTACGCGTGCAACGCCTTCCACGCGGTCAAGATCACCTTCGCCAACGAGGTCGGCCGGCTCTTCTGCGAGTTCGGGGTGGACTCCCGGCAGGTCATGCAGATCTTCTGCGAGGACGACAAGCTCAACCTGTCGGCCGCCTACCTGCGACCGGGCTTCGCGTTCGGGGGGTCCTGCCTGCCCAAGGACCTGCGCGCCCTGCAGGACCTCGCCCGCCTCGCGGCGGTCGACATCCCGATGATCAGCGCGACCACCGTGAGCAACGAGCTCGTGATCCGGCACGTCGTGGACCGGGTGCTGGCCACGGGCCTGACCCACGTCTGCCTGCTCGGGCTCAGCTTCAAGTCGGACACCGACGACGTCCGCGAGAGCCCGAGCCTCGAGCTCGCCGAGCGCTTCGTCGGCAAGGGCCTCGAGGTGCGCATCTTCGACCCGATCGTCAACCCCGACCTGCTCGTCGGCGCGAACCTGAGGCACCTGCAGAGCCGCCTGACGCACGTCAACCGGTTGCTGGCCGCCTCGCCCGACGATGCGCTGAGCACCGCCGACATCGCGATCGTCACCTCCACCGACCCGGGCACGCTGACGGCCCTGCTCGCGCATCCGCCGCAGGTCGTCCTCGACATGAGCGGCAGGCTCGGCGACCAGGTCGAGCACCTGCCGGGGTACGAGGGAGTCAGCTGGTGAGGACTCGAAAGCCGCTGGCACGAGGGCGGGCTCGCGTCCTCATCATCGTGCAGAACCTCCCGGTGCCCTTCGACCGGCGAGTGTGGCTCGAGTGCCAGACGCTGACCCGGGCGGGGTACGACGTCACCGTCGTCTGTCCCACGGGGGAGGGCACGGGGGCCGAGCAGGTGGTGGACGGCGTCCGCATCGTCGCCTACCCGGCCTACGCGCCCGGCGGGTCGGCCCTCAGCTACCTGCTCGAGTACGGCTACTCCTTCCAGGCCACGGCACGCCTGGCCCTGCGGGAGCGTCGCTCCGGCCGATTCGACGTCGTGCAGGCCTGCAACCCGCCCGACATCTTCTGGCCGCTGGCCTGGTGGCTCCGGCTGCGCGACGGCAGCCGCTTCGTCTTCGACCACCACGACCTGTGCCCCGAGCTGTTCCGCTCGAGGTTCCCCGACGGCCCCGGCCTGCTGCACCGCGGCCTGCTCTTCCTGGAGCGGCAGACGTTCCGCACCGCCGACCGCGTCACGTCGACGAACGCCTCGTACGCGGAGGTCGCCCGCACCCGCGGAGGCAAGGCCCCGGAGGAGGTGACGGTCGTGCGCACCGGGCCGGACCCCGACCGGCTCCGGCGCCGGGAGTCGCGTCCGGAGCTGCGCCGTGGGCGCCGGTACCTCGTGGCCTACCTCGGGGTCATGGGACCGCAGGACGGCGTCGACATCGTCATCCGGGCCGCCGACGTCGTCGTCAACGACCTGGGCCGACGGGACATCACCTTCTGCCTCATGGGCTCGGGCGACATGCGCCCCAGCCTGCTGACCGAACGTGACCGGCTCGGGCTGCACGACTACGTCGACATGCCCGGTCGCGTGTCGGACGAGGTCATGGCCGACGTGCTCTCGACGGCCGACCTGGCCCTGTGCCCCGACCCGCTCAACCCGTTGAACGACGTGAGCACGATGAACAAGACCATGGAGTACATGGCCTTCGAGGTGCCGGTCGTGGCCTTCGACCTCCGGGAGACGCGGGTCTCCGCGGGCGAGGCGGCCCGCTACGTCCCGCCGAACTCCGTCGACGAGTTCGCCCGCACCGTCGTGGAGCTCGTCGACGACCCGGACGCGCGGGCCCGGATGGGACGCTTCGGCCGTCGCCGCGTCGAGGAGCACCTCGCGTGGACGCACCAGCAGGTCGGCTACCGGGCCGTCTTCGACGACCTGGTGGGCGGCACCGGCAAGGAGCCGTCGCCCGCGACCCCGTCCGGCGCGC
>JAEWFB010000547.1 GCA_023389095.1 Actinomycetes bacterium | reverse complement strand
AGGCCGTCGTGGAGCATCCACTTGTGCAGGATCGGGTGCCAGCGCATCCCGAAGCCGGAGGTCGTCGGGCCGTTGGCCGGGTAGCTCAGGTAGTTCGACGGCGTCGAGTCACCGGTGCTGACCGGCGGCGGCACCTGGGGCACGTAGTGCTGACCGCGCTTCCTGGCCGCGGCCGCCTTGGCCTGCTCGGCGCGGATCTTCGCCGCGCGCTCGGCACGCAGCTTGGCGATGCGCTGCTGCTCGCGGATCCTCGCCTGCCGGGCCTGCTCGACGAGGATCGCCTGCAGGCGGGCGGACTCGGCCTGGGCGTCGGCGAGGTCCGAGGCCTCGCTGGCCTGCTGGGCCTTGAGGTCGGCGGCGTAGGCCACCTGCTTCTGCTTGAGCGAGTCGAGGCTGGCCTTGGCCGCCGCGGCGTTCTGGGACGCCGTGACGGCGTTGTTCTTCGCGACGACGGCCTGGTTGCGCGCCTGGGTGGCCGCCGCCGAGGCGGCCTCCGCGTTGTTCAGGGCCGCCTCGGCCTGGCGCTTGAGGTCGGCGATCTCGCCGCGGACCGCGGTCAGGTACGCCTGCGTGGACGTGTTGTCGGCCGTCATCGCGGCGAGCGAGTCGATGGTGTCGCTCGCCACCGACGACGCGGTGTCGGCCATGACGAGCTTGTCGGCGAAGTCCTGCGGCGACGTGGCCCCGAACACGAGGCCGAGCTGGGACTGCTGGTCCGAGCCCTGGAAGACCTCGGCCGCGTAGGCGTCGAGGGCGTCCTGGCTCGTCGTCAGCTGGGTCGAGCTCTTCGACAGCTGCTCGGTCGCGCGCGAGGCGTTGGCCTGGGCGACCGCCAGCTTCTGGGCGACCTCGTCGTTGTGGGCGCGGGCCGCGGCCTCGGCGGCGATGGCACGCTGCTCCGTGCTCTCGGCGGCCTGCTGGGCCGTGACGGCCTGGGCCTGTGCGGAGAGGGCGGCGGTGACCCGCTGCTGGGCCACCGGCAGCGCGGCGTTCGTGCGCTGGAGGTTGACGTAGGCACCCGCGAGCTTCGCGTTCGTGCCCTCGAGCTGCTGACCGAGGGCCGCGACCTTCTGGTCGTTGCGCTTCTTCTGGTCGCTGACCGAGTCCGCGCGCGCGACGAGCGCACTGCCGAGCGAGACCGAGCACGCGACGACAAGCCCGGCAGCGGTCAGCTTGGTCGCGGCAGGCACCTTCGCGAAACGCCTCCTGAGCCACATAAGTTTCATTGGTACCACAGGCCACGGGCGTTGGGGAGAGATCGGGCAAAACGCACAGGCGCGCGTCGGCGCCGGTCTCCCCGGCTTCAGACCCGCAGGTACCGGCGCAGCGTGACCCAGGAGGTGACCGTGGACAGCCCGATGACGCCGACGACGATGAACGGGGCCACGTAGAAGACGTCGGCCACGCCGATGAAGGCGGTGTCGGTGAGGGTCGTCGAGAGGAACCCGACGACGCCGTAGCGCACCGTGGCCCACAGCATCCCCATCGCGAGGACGGCGCCGAAGACGCTCGCGAGCACCGTCTCCATGACGAAGGGGAAGCGGATCGTGAAGTTCGAGGCCCCGACGAGGCGCATGATGCCGGTCTCGCGCCGACGGCTGAAGGCCGTCTGGCGGATCGTCGTCGAGATGAGCATGACGGCCGCGAGGACCATGAGCGAGGACAGCGCGATGGCCGCCCACGAGACGGTGTTCATGAAGGTGAAGAACTTCTCGAGGAGCTTCTTCTGGTCCTGGACGTCGGCCACCCCCGGCATGCCCTTGATCGAGCTCGCGACGACGTCGAACTTGCCGGGGTCGTTGAGGTTGACCCGGTAGGAGTCGGCGAAGTACGACTCCCCCGCGCGCGCCAGTGGCGAGTTCTTGTACGTGTCCTTGAAGCGCTGGAAGGCCTCGTCGCGCGACTCGTAGAAGATCTCCTTGACGGTCGGCTTGAGCGCCTCGAGCTCGCCCTTGATCGCCTGGCGCTGGGCGTCGGTCGTGGCCTCGCCGGCACAGTTGGTGTAGCGCGTCTTCTCGGCGCAGAGCAGGACGGTGACCTGGACCTTGTCGTACCAGTAGTCCTTCATGGTGTCGACCTGGCGCTGGCCCATCAGGCCCAGGCCGAGCAGGTACATCGAGATCATCGTGACGATGACGACCGACACCGCCATCGACAGGTTGCGCCGCAGGCCGTTGGCGATCTCACCGAGCAGGAACTGGATCCTCATCGTCGTCCTCGCTCAGCGCTCGCTCGTGTGGACGGTCTTCTGCCGCCTGAAGATCCCGCTGCGACCGCGCGGGTCGTCGGCGTCGCGACCGATCGGCGGCAGACCGCCGTCGTCGCCGTCGTCCCCGTGGTCGTCCGGGTCGTCGTAGGCGGCGGGGTCGGCGTCGTCCCAGCCGTCCGCGACGTCCGGCTCCGCCGGCGCCGACGCGGCGGCCTGGGGGGCGCGGGCACCCTCGTCGAGCCGGACGCGCGGCAGGCTGCCCGTCGTGTAGTCGCTGGCCTCGATGTCGCTGACGAGGACGCCGTCCTTGAGCCGGATGACGCGCTTGCGCATGGCATCGACGGTGACGGTGTCGTGGGTGGCCATGACGACCGTCGTGCCGACCCGGTTGATCCGGTCGAGCAGCTGGACGATGCCGAGGCTGGTGTCGGGGTCGAGGTTTCCGGTGGGCTCGTCGGCCAGCAGGATCGCCGGCCGGTTGACGAACGCCCGGGCGATGGCCACCCGCTGCTGCTCACCGCCGGAGAGCTGGTGCGGCAGGCGCTTCTCCATGCCCGACAGCCCCACGAGGTCGAGGGTCTCCGGGACGATCTGGCGGATGCGCGACCGGCCGGCGCCGAGCACCTGCAGCGCGTAGGCGACGTTCTGGAAGACCGTCTTGTTCGGCAGGAGCCGGAAGTCCTGGAACACGCAGCCGATCTCGCGGCGCAGCGCCGGCACCTTGCGGTCCGGCAGCCGGTCGAGCTCGCGGCCGGCCACGAGGATGCGGCCCGCGGTGGGGTCCTGCTCCTTCATGACGAGCTGCATCATCGTGGACTTGCCCGAGCCGGACTGGCCCACGACGAAGACGAACTCACCGCGCTGCACCTCGAGGCTCACGGCGTCGAGGGCGGGGCGCGTGGTCCGCGGGTAGGTCTTCGTGACGTTCTCGAAGAGGATCATCGATCGGGCCTCGGCTCCTGCGGGACTGCGGCTGGCGGCGACCCGGCTGCCGGCGTACGCGCTCCCGTCGGGGACCGGAGGCACGAGGGCATGGCTGGGCCGACTCCGAGGCTACGGGCGCAAGGGCCCCAAACCGGGCACCCGGGCTCACCGGGCGTGGCGCGCCGGGGCCGGGCCGCGGGTCACGCGTCGGCGTCGGCCTTCTTCTGGGCGATCTGCCAGCGGATGCCCGCCTCGATGAAGGCGTCGATGTCGCCGTCGAAGACGGCCGTCGGGTTGCCGGTCTCCTGCTCGGTGCGCAGGTCCTTGACCATCTGGTACGGGTTGAGCACGTAGGAGCGCATCTGGTCACCCCAGCTGGCCTTGATGTCGCCCGCGAGCTCCTTCTTCGCCGCGGCCTCCTCCGCCTTGCGCTGCAGCAGCAGGCGCGACTGGAGCACCCGGAGGGCCGCCGCACGGTTCTGGATCTGGCTCTTCTCGTTCTGCATCGACACGACGATGCCGGTGGGGATGTGCGTCATGCGCACGGCGGAGTCGGTCGTGTTGACGCTCTGGCCGCCGGGTCCGGAGCTGCGGAAGACGTCGACCTTGATCTCGTTCTCGGGGATGTCGACCGAGTCGTCGCTCTCGATGAGCGGGATGACCTCGACGGCGGCGAAGCTCGTCTGGCGCCGGCCCTGGTTGTCGAACGGGCTGATCCGCACGAGGCGGTGGGTGCCGCCCTCGACGGACAGGTGGCCGAAGGCGTAGGGCACGTTGACCTCGAAGGTCGCCGACTTGAGGCCGGCCTCCTCCGCGTAGGAGGTGTCCATGACCTTGGTCGGGTAGCCGTGGCGCTCGGCCCAGCGCAGGTACATGCGCATGAGCATCTCGGCGAAGTCGGCGGCGTCGACGCCACCGGCGCCGGCGCGGATCGTCACGACGGCCTCGCGCTCGTCGTACTCGCCGGCGAGCAGGGTGCGCACCTCGAGCTCGCCGACATCCTTGCGCAGCGAGGTGAGCTCACGCTCGGCCTCGGCGAGGGTGTCCGCGTCGCCCTCCTCCTGGCCCATCTCGACGAGGACCTCCAGGTCGTCGATGCGGCTGTCCATCCCGGTGACGCGGTCGCGCTCGGAGTTGGCCCGCGAGAGCGCGCTCGTGACCTGTTGCGCCGAGTCGGGGTCGTCCCACAGGTCGGGGGCGGCGGCCTGCTGCTCGAGCTCGGCGATCTTCGTCCCGAGCGCGTCGAGGTCGGTGACCCCACGCACGGAGTCCATCGTCGCGCGCAGGTCCTTGATCTCTTGCGTGAAGTCAACAGCCACGATCCGACAGCCTACGGCAGCAGGCGGCGTGCTCGTGCGGCGCTCGCGCGGCGGCCTCGGGGGCGGGACGGGGCGGGACGGGGGGCGGGACTGGGGGGCGGGACCGGAGCGGGACCGGGGCCGCGAGGGGTGGGGGTGTCGCGGCCCCGGTCGATGGTGGGAACGGGTTCTCAGTAGACGTTCTTGGCCATCCACTTCAGGTCACTGCCCGAGGGCCGCGTCATCGCCGTGTTCGAGCTGACGGTCGCGTACATGATGCTCTTGGACGACGTCGAGTGCGGCAGGCCTCCGCAGTGGCCGAGCTCGTGGCTGGCCGCGTGCTCGCCGAGCGACATCGAGGCCAGCACGGGCGACAGGCGTACCGTGCAGCCGGAGATGACGCCGCCGGAGACGGTGAGGTCGGCCGAGCCGATGGCCTCGCCGGAGACCGGGTCCTGCTTGAGGACGGTGATGTTGGCCTTGGTGGGGTCGGTCGTCATCGAGACCTTCCACCCGGACTTGCTCCACTCCGAGACCGCCTCGGAGACCTTGAAGGTGGTGCCGGTGCCGGTGGCGTCGTAGACGAGGGCCGGGGTGAGCCAGTGGCCCCAGTACCCGGCGGTGGCCGAGGTGGCCGGGGCCTTGGTGTCGGTCTTGAGGGGTTTGGCCGCGGTGGACGTGCCCGCCGTGGCGAGGGTGAGACCGATCGTCGCGAGGGCGACGACGAGGATCCGCTTCATGGACAGCTCCTGGGGGACCAGCCGCGAACGGCTGCAGGGGACAGGGGGTCGTCAGGGCCGCGGGGGTCTCGGTCCCTTGGTTGGTGCGCTCGGGATTGCCTTTCATCCACGTTAGCGGCGTATGTCCGTTTTGCTCCCGGTTTTCGTAAAGTCCGGCTCGCCGCATCCGGCGTGTCGACATGCCGACGGCCCGGCTCCATGGTTGGATGCCCGGCCGTCGACTCGGGGGTCGAGCGTCAGCAGAAGCGGTAGCCGGCGCCCTTCGAGGTCCACGCGCAGGTGTCCGCGAGGCTGCCCGACGCGGTGCGCAGGTAGGCCGTGTCGCCGGTGTTGTTCCAGACGTACCAGGCGCGGTTGTAGTAGCGGTTCGTGGCCGTCGCGGTGCCCTTGCCGGTCCGGATCGTGACCGTCGCGCCGGCCTTGAGGGTGAAGGTCGGGAACCGGTAGGTGTAGCCGGTCTTGTCGCGCAACGTCCACCCGGTGAGGACGCGGTTGCTGCGGGTCGTGTTCTTCAGGACGACGTACTCGGCGTTGAGGCTCGAGTTGCTGCCGGTGTCCGAGCCCGGCGAGTCGTACTGGACCTTGTAGATCATGACGGGCGGCAGCGCCTGCGCCTCGGTCGCGGCGGTGACCGGCCCGAGCAGGCCGATGACGATGCCGGCCACAGCGGCGGTGGTGCGGGTTCTCACGGTTGCGTTCCTCGTTCGTCGGCGCGGCGCGATGGCCGCGCGGGTGTCCGCGTCGACCGGGTGGGTGGCGACGCCTCGAGGAGGCTAGGCCCGGCTGCCTTGCGTCCGTGCCGTTTTGGCGACATTCGGCTGGCTGCCTCCTCGCGGCTCACTCCAGCCGGGTCACCCCAGCCGGGCGCGCGCGCTCGAGGTCACCGTGATGGTGACGCTGCCGCCGAGCTGCTCGAGGACCCACCCGCTCATCGGTAGGGTCGCCCGGCCCTGGAGGGTGACCACCGCCGTCGAGCCGTCGGGGGTGCCGGTACGTGGGACGAGACGCCAGTCCGTGATGCCGCTCGGCAGGGGCGTGCGTCCGAGATGGGCTCCCGCCGCCGCCTGCACCGACGCGTCGGTGAGGGCGAGCCGGTCGGGCACACCGCGCTCGTAGGCGGAGCGTTCGTCGATGGCGTCGGCGGCGTCGAGCGCCGCCGCGTCGGCGGTGTCGAGCAGCCGCATGCGCGCGAGCTGGGCCGCCGTGACGTCGACGGCGCCGAGGATGAGCACGACGACGATGACGAACAGGCCGAGGATGAGCACACTGACCTGGCCGCGGTCACGGCCCCGGCGGTGCACCCGGCGCAGCCGGCGGACGGCGTTCATCGGGCGACGAAGCGGTCGACCGACGACACGTGTGTCGAGGACACGGACACCGACGACGGCACGTGGTCGGCGATGAAGTCGGGCACGAGCGGCAGCTGTACCTCGATGCGCGCCTCCGACCGGACGACACCCTCCGGGCGCAGGCACGGGGTGCCGTCGCACGTGACCACGACGGTGGCGTCCTCGTCGAACCCGAAGTCGCTGAAGGCCAGACGCGCCGCCGCCGCGGCCCGGGCGCGACCATCGGCGTCGGTGTCGGCGGTGACGAAGGCACGACCCGCCTCCCGACCGGCGAGCGAGGCCGAGAACGATGCCGCCTGGAGGCGGGCCATCGTCAGCACGAGATAGAGCAGCGGCAGCAGCAGGAGGATGCCGAGGAAGATGAACTCGATGACGGCGCGGCCGTCGTCACGCCGGTCCAGCAGGCGCTCCCAGCGCGCCCGGCGGCCCCGGAACGACCCGAGGGACCCGAGGGACCCGAGGGACCCGAGGGACCGGGTCATGGCCCGACCTCCTGCGTCGCGACGGGAGCCCTGCCCGCGGATCCACCCGGCGACACCTGCTGCTCGCTGAAGGCGCGACCTCGCACCGTCAGGGCCTCGGACGGTCCCAGCGGTCCGACGACCGGCAGCGGCGCCTCGACCGTGATCTCGACGACGCGGACGCCGTCGGCCATCGTCCGCTCGGCGACGCCGACCCGCTGGGCGAACCGTGCGCTGAGCGAGGAGGTGATGAGCGCCTGCGTCCGGGCGACCCCCTCTGCGGGGTCGGCGTCGGCCCGGGCCGCGTAGCGCGCTCCCTCCGAGGCGGCCGAGACCAGCGTGTTGCGCACGTAGAGGGCCAGGCCGATCTGGAAGACGCCCAGGGCGACGAAGAGCAGCAGCGCCGCCACCATGACGAACTCGGCGACGGCCGAGCCCCGCTCGGGTTCGGCTCGCACCCGGCGCAGGACGCGTGCCGCAGCGGTCACGGTCCCTTGACGTTGCTGATGGCGTCGCTGAACAGCTGGCCGAGCTGGGGACCTGCGATGGCCCACAGCGCCGTGACGAGGCCGGCGGTCATGATCGTGATGAGCACCCAACCGGGCACGTCGCCCCGGTCGCGGGACCCCCCGAGGCGGAGCACGAGCGCGTCGAGGGTCGCCTCGCGGAGGCGCCGTGGTGCTTTCGTCAGCGTTGTCATCTGTCTTTCTCCCTGTCTGGTCGGATCACGGTCGTGGAGGGCCGGGGCTGGCGCGAGGGCGTCAGATCCGGAAGTGCAGGAAGCTCAGGCCCGGGTAGAGGGCGAAGAGCACGGTGACGGGCAGGATGAGGAAGACGACGGGAACCATCATGAGGATCTCCCGGCGCCCGCCCTGCTCCATGAGGGTGCGGCGGCCCGCCTCGCGGACGTCCTGCGCCTGGGCGCGGAGCACCTCGGCGAGCGGTGTGCCGCGCTCGACGGCGACGACGATGCCGTCGACGAACCGGCTCAGGCTCATCAGGCCGGTGCGGTCGGCGAGGCCACGCAGCGCCGTGGGCAGGTTGGCCCCCGCCCGGGCGTCGGCCAGGCACCGCCGCAGCTCGTCGGACAGCTCGCCCCGGGAGAGCCGGCAGACGCGCTCGAGGGCGCCGACAGCCCCCTCCCCCGCGCTGACCGCGAGCGCGAGCAGCTCTGCGACGGTGGGGAACTCGCTCAGCATGCGTGCCTCGCGACGGGCGGCGGCGCGGGAGAGCATCCAGTCGCGGGTGATGACCCCGCCGAGGCTCCCGCAGACGACGAGACCCGCGAGGGCGACCACGGGGAAGCGCTGTTGGGCCACGGCCACCAGCCCGGTGAGGACGAGCCCGACGAGGCCGCCGAGCGTGCCCCACAGCACCTGCTCGGCCCGGAAGCGGTCGACGTCGGCCGCGACCCCGGCCCGGAGCTGGCGCCGGACGACCGAGGGTGACCCGCCGAGGACCGAGCCGACGAGGCGGCCGAGACGCTGGACGTAGGGCGCGAGAAGCTCACCGAACCCGAACGGGCCGCGCGGGGGCGCCGGGCGGCTGAGCAACGTGGACGGGCGTGGCGCGTCGCGCAGGTAGGGCTCGAGGCGCTCCTCGAGCCCCGGACGACGACTCGTCGGCAGACCCGCGACGACGAGCGCGAGCCCGGCCAGCAGCAGCACCCCGACCACGGCCCCGGTCCACGACCAGTCCGTCTCGAGCACCGCGCCGAGCAGGTCCGGTGCGCCGCGGCTCACCGCAGCACCCGCTCGTCCTCGGGCAGTCGCCCGACCCACACCATCGCGCGGTACGCCACGGCGCACAGGGCCGCTCCGACGGCGAGGACCACCCAACCGACGGGAGACGCGTACGCGGCGAGCGAGCGGCCGTTGAGGGCGAGCATCGCGAGGACGACCCACGGCGCGGCGACCGCGAGGCGAGCCGCGCTGACGGTCCAGCTCTGGCGCGTCTCGAGCTCGGCGCGAGTGCGCGCGTCCTCGCGCAGGAAGGACGACAGGGTTCGCAGCAGCGTGCCGAGGTCGCTGCCTCCGACCTCGCGGGCGATGCGCAGCGACTCGACGAGCCGGTCGGCCACGGGGTCGCTGAGGCGCTCCTTGAGCCGGTCGAGGGAGTCGTGGAACCGGCCCGTGGTGCGGTAGTCCTCGGCGAAGGCGACGAAGGCCGGGCGCAGCTCCTCGGGCCCGCGGGTGGACAGCTGCGCCAACGCCTCGGGAAGCGCGAGCCCGGCCCGCACACCTGAGGTGACGTTGTCGACGACGTCGGGCCAGAGGTCGCGCCGCTTGTTTCGTCGCGACCGGGCACGCATGCGCACCAAGGAGATCGGCGCCGCGCCGGCCATCAGGGCGAAGCACAGGGAGATCGGGGCGACGCGGGTGAGGGCCAGCACGATGGCGAAGGTCAGCAGGAGGAGCACGACCGACCCGACGATGACGTTGTTCGGCGTGACCGAGGCATAGCCCGCCTGGTGGAGGTGGTCGCGCAGCTCGACGACGAAACCCGAGCGGCGCGGGCCGCTCTCGGGCGCGGGGGCCTGCGGCCAGAAGGACCAGTAGACGAAGAAGACGCCCGCGCCGAGGAGCAGGCCGATGACCAGCGGCGAGGTCACGACGACTCCTGGGCCAGGAGCGCCGCGACGTCGTAGCCGGCCCGCTCGAACGCCTCGGGGTGCGGCGGGAAGCCGTCGCCGCGCGCGAGCCGGCCCCCGCGCGTCGTGAAGAGGTCGGCGATCTCGATGACGTCACCCTCGGCACGCCCGGGGACGGCGACGATCTCCCGGACCCGGCGCACGCCGTCGCGCTCGAGGGCGACGTGGACGACGAGGTCGACGGCGGCCGCCACGGTCGGCACGACGAACCGGCTCGACACGTTCTCGCCGGCCAGCAGCGGCAGCGTGCACATCTTCGTCACGGCCTCCCTGGCACTGTTGGCGTGCAGGGTGCACATGCCCGGCACGCCGCTGTTGAGCGCGATGAGCAGGTCGAGGCTCTCCTCCTGGCGCACCTCGCCGACGATGATCCGCGACGGACGCATGCGCAGCGCCTCCTTGACGAGGCGGCGCAGTGGAACCTCTCCGGTGCCCTCCAGGCTCGGCTGTCGGCACTGCATCGACGCGACGTCGCGCAGCGGGATCTTCAGCTCGAAGACCTCCTCGCACGTGATGACCCGCTCGCGCGGCGGGATCGCGGCGGCGAGGCAGTTGAGCAGGGTCGTCTTGCCGGCCTGGGTGCCACCGGCGACGAGGACGTTGAGTCCGCTCGCGACGGCCGCGTCGAGGAAGGTGGCCGCCTGCCGCGTCAGCGTGCCGAGG
>JAEWFB010000501.1 GCA_023389095.1 Actinomycetes bacterium | reverse complement strand
GGGGAGCGGGGCCCGAGCGCGTCGTCGGGTTCGCGCAGGCCTTCGGCGACGGTGTCGTGCAGTCCTACCTTGCCCAGCTCGGCGTCGCCGGCACGCACCGGCGCCACGGCATCGGGCGGCGGCTCGTGCCACGGCTCCTCGAGGCCGTCTTCGCAGCATCGGTTTTCTCAGTAGGCCCCAGTCTGGCACGTTGTCCAGAGCAGCCCTGATCTACGCCTGCGTCTCGCAGGACCGTACCGGAGAAGGCCTCGGAGTGAAGCGTGAGTTGGCCGACTGCCGCACCGAAGCGGAGCGTCGTGGTCGGCCCGTCGTGGCTGGTTCGTCGACGTGAGGTGTTCGCATACAGCGGCAGGTCCGCCCCGCCTACCGAGCATGTCGAGGCGATCCGCGATCGAAGATCCGCGATCACGACGCCGACGTCGTATTGGTCTGGCACACGTCGACCAGCTCCACCGCCGCCAGATCGAGTTGAAGGAGTTCGTCAAGACCTGCACCGAAGCAGGCATCGACCTCGCCACTGTGCACGGTGACCTCAACATCGGCAACGGTGACGGTCTACTCATCGCACGGGCTCATGACAGCTGTCGGCGTCAGCGAGCCCGACGACATGTCACACCGCTCCAGGCGCAGATGCTTAACCTGCTCAGGTTGGGAAGCCGTCTGGCGGGAGTCCGCGTTCGTTCGGATTCCATCCAGATCGAGTGACGTTTGACCGGGCCGAGTCCGACGTCATCCGCGACAAGGCCACCCGACTCAGGGCTGGCTCCGTCGCTCTGCCCCCTTTGACGCGCTCCCCACCATCTAGCGACTGCCTCTATTTGGCCCCGCCCTCTTTTTGGGCCGACGCGCCAACTCCGCGTCGCCTGCGTCCGAGCACCAAAAGTGTGGCTGCGCAAAGGCTGACTAGCCTGCCCAGTTCGCAGTGCGGCCGCCCCGCTCGACCCGGACCCGGGTTATCGCCGGCATGTCGGTGAGTACGGGCACGGTGGTGACAAAGACCGTTGCACATCCGGATCGCTTCCTCGTCAACGCCCGGGCGGCAGTGAAGTCGGGAACCGCTTCATAGACGCTGCGATTGAACACCACGTCGACGTAGCCGCGAACGTCCCCGCTACTCGAGAACGTCGCACATCGCGTGTCTCCTCCAAGCACATCTTCGGTCCAAGCGGCAGCGGCGGCGTTACGACCAGCCGCCGCATTCCACCGCTCCGACGTCGTCTGCAGCCGGCCTTGATACACCGCCAGTCCGACCACCGCACACATGAGCACCGCCACAACGGGAACCACGGCAAGCCGCTCACGAAACGCGTCCGCGAGCAGGCCCAGAAGTAGCACCATCGGCACCAGCCACTTCAGTCGGTCGAAACTGAACTCGGCGGCGTGTTCTAACAGCAACAGGTTTTCGGCCAGCGGAGTGCACCCAGCCATCACGGTGAGCACGGCCACGCGGGGCATCCGAGACGGCCGCAGGCCCCACCCAGACCGCTTCCTCAGCACGACGGCCAACGCGAGCACCACGGGCAGCAACAACCCGAGTGAAACCAAGAGCCCGGCCTGCCAGACCAGCAGGCTCTCGGTGAACGGACGCGACTGCACGCCCGACCGATACAGGAACCGGGCCCGCCATGCGACCATCAGCGGCCCCACACCCACGCCGGCCGCGAAGTGCACGGCCATCCCGACCGCGCCCACCACCGCACCGGCCGCAGAGGTCCCGGCCACACACAGCAGGTTCTTGTCCCGCCACCGCCACCACGCCACTCCGGCAACGGCAGCGAACCCGGCGCCGGCGACGCAGCCGCTCCATTCAGCGGCGGAGTACAGCGTCATCGACACGAAGAGCAGCAACACACCCCGACGACGGTCTGAGCGGGAAAGTGCGAGGTAGAAACCTGCACAGGCGCCGACCAGAAAGAGCTGAGTCAGTGCGTGCACCCACAGGAGGGCCCCTTGGGACAGCAAGACTTCGGGCGCGAACAAGTAGCCGACCCCCACGACAGTCCCGACCAGCAGCCTGCGCACCGTCGAGTCCTCGTAGGCCCGGGTGCGGACGATAGCCCAGGCAAGCAACGCCAGACCGAGGGCACACGCGAGGCCGAGGATCACGCCCAGACCGAACAGGGCGCCCAGACTTGGGGTCACGCCCATAATCCGCAGCAGGATGGACGGAATCAGCCAACCAATCGACCCAAACGACGTGTAGATGTACGCCCCAGACGACGTCGGGACAGTCGCAGCCCATGGGATCCAGTGGTCATCGGCGCCGCCCAGCGTGACGGTCGGCAAACCTAGGTGGTCGGAGAACGAGTCGGCCTGGAGCGCCCGCAGCATCAAAAGGCTGTGGTAAGTCGCTTCCATATTGGGGTAGCCGCTGCGCCAGTCACCCCAGCGCATCACAACCGACACAAGCCACGCGCAGACGACAGGCGCCGAGACGACTACTGGGCCGGGTACTCGCCCGCGCGGTCGCTCGTTGGATTGCGTCGCGAACCGGTCGCCGAGCGTCGGGCTCGAGACGACCTCCCCCCTGGAAGCCATGGCATGGAGTGTGCAGCAAAGGGCGGAATTTTCACTGACTTTGCGAAGAACCGACAACCCGCCGCAGGAAGGGCTCCGCGCGCACGTCGGCGCCACAACGAGGCGAGGCCTGGTCATCCCGCCGTGCTATGGCACGCGATGACGGCGGAGGCCCGCCCTTTTGGTCCGCCCGCCGCCGCCAATCTCCCGATGTTCTCTCTAGCCCAAAGGGTCCACTCCGCCGACAGCGCCCATGCTGGCGTCCCCGACCCAAGCCGGGTTCGCAATTCAAGTCACGAGCCGCGCGCCACCAAGCCTGACTAGCCTCCGGAGCTGGGCGTACGCGGCAGGAACCAAAGCCTCACGGACCTAACTGTGCCAACTCGCTTTTGAGCCATTCGAATCCGTTACGTCCTTGCCTTTTCGAATATGATCGCCGGCGCTCCGGCATTCGGCAGAAGGCGTAAGTGGAAGAGCCAATAAGCCGAGCGCCCTGGCAGCAGCTGCTCCGTGGACGCAGCCTCAACTCCCGCATTGTGGTCCGCGACATGGCCTGAACGGGTCAGCGTCCGCCAGGGGTTCCACGGCACGTCGGGAGACGGGCCATCCGGGGGCGGGGGTGGCCTCGAAGACGAGGTGTGGCCCGTGACCTGACCTACCGCGTCGTCATCCGCGCAGCGCGGATGCTCTTCGCGGCGCTCGGGCTGCGGCTCGAGGTGCGCGGCGCAGAGCACCTGCCGACGCGTGGCGGTGTGGTGCTGGCCAGCAACCACGTCAGCTTCCTCGACTTCCTCTTCGTCGGGCTCGTCGGTACCGAACGTGGCCGGCTCGTGAGGTTCCTTGCGAAGCAAGGGGTCTTCACGCCGCCGGTCGTCGGGCACGCGATGCGGGCCATGCGGCACGTGCCCGTCGACCGCGCCCACGGGGAGGTGGCGCTCCGGCAGGCCGTGCGGCTCGCAGCGTCGGGCGAGGTGGTCGGAGTCTTCCCGGAAGCCACGATCTCCCACTCGTGGGAGCTGCGGCCGTTCCGGGCCGGCGCCGCCGCCGTCGCGGTGTGGTGCGGTGTTCCGCTCGTTCCCGTCGTCGTGTGGGGCGGCCAGCGCGTCCTCACCGTGGGCGGACGCTGGAGCCTGCGTCGTGGACGCGCCGTGACCATCGGCGTCGGGGAGCCGTTGCTCCCAGGCCCCGACGCCGACCCCTACGTCGTCACCGAGCAGCTGCGCGAGCGACTGGCCGCGATGCTGGCCGAAGCCGTCGACGCCTACCCCGACCGGCCCCGCGACGACGCCGACCGGTGGTGGCTGCCGGCGTCGCGTCGCGGCACGGCACCCGGCATCGAGGAGGGCCTGCGCCTCGACTCCGAGGGCATGGCCCGCACCGGGGCGCCGCGCCGTGGCCTGAGGGCTCAGTAGGCCATGCCCATGACGGCTCGGACCGTCGCCAGGGTGCGGTCGGCGACGGCATTGGCCCGCTCGTTGCCCTCGCGCAGCACCGCGGCGACGTGACCGGGGTCGCGCTCGAGCTCGGCGCGCCGGGCCCGATGACCGGCGAGCGAGCCGTTGACGGCATCGGTGACGACCTGCTTGAGCCGCGTGGCCCCACCGTCCCCGATGCCTTCGGCGACCGCGGCCGGTGACGCGTCGAGGAACAGGCCCGCGATGGTCAGCAGGTTCGCGACAGCGGGACGACCCTTGGGGTCGAAGGTGATTCGCCGCTCGGAGTCGGTACGGGCCGCGCGGATCCGAGCCGCCGTCTCGTCGGCCGAGTCGCGGAGGTTGACGACGTTGCCCCGGCTCTTGCTCATCTTCGCGCCGTCGGTGCCGAGCAGCAGCGGCACGTCGGACAGCAGGGCCTCCGGTTCGGCGAAGACCGGCTGGCCTCCCGCGTAGCGCGCGTTGAAGCGTCGGGCGATGGCGCGCGTCTGCTCGAGGTGGGGCAGTTGGTCCCGGCCCACCGGGACGATCCGGCTGTGGCAGAAGAGGATGTCGGCCGCCTGGTGCACGGGGTAGGTGAGCAGCAGGCCCGACAGCGGGCGGCCGTCCGACAGCGTCAGCTCGTCCTTGACGGTCGGGTTGCGACGCAGCTCGGCGTCGGTGACCAGCGACAGGAACGGCAGCATGAGCTGGTTGAGGGCCGGCACCGCGCTGTGCGTGAAGATCGTCGTTCGTGCCGGGTCAAGGCCGGCGGCGAGGTAGTCGAGGACGAGGCCGTGGACGTTGTCGCCGATCGCACCGACCGAGTCGCGGTCGGTGATCACCTGGTAGTCGGCGATGAGCACGAACGTCTCGACTCCCTTGTCCTGCAGGCGAACCCGGTTGCGCAGGCTCGCGAGGTAGTGGCCGATGTGCAGGGGTCCGGTGGGTCGGTCGCCCGAGAGCATGCGAAAGCGGCTCGGGTCGCTCGCCGCGTGTTCGTCGATGAGGGCGTCGAGGACGCTGCTGCGCTCGCGCGCGGCCGCGTAGGTGACGCTCTCGTCCGACGCGAACGGCGTCGTGGCGGGGATGGTCGTCGTCGTCAGGACGGATGTGCTGGACATGCTGGTGCTCCTCGTGGACGAGGCCCACGGGCCGCGCGCCGTCCACACCTGGCACACATGGCAAGAGCCGCCCGTGGGCGGCTCTGGATGGGTTGGTTCGACAGGCCGCCTCAGCTGGGCAGCCACCACGCGCGGATCGGTGCGACGGTCGAACTCATGCCGTCAGGGTACGCCCGATCGCCGCGTCCGTCGCACTCCGACCAGAACCCGACGAGCTCAGGACCCGATGAGGTCGGAACTCAACGAACAGTCAGAACTCTATGAACAGAACGTCGACGCCCCGCGGGTGCCTGCAAGAACGTGTCCCCAGGCCACGGAGCGTCCCGGGCCTTTCACAGTGAGGTGGAACTATCAATGACGATAAGTCCTTTCGCGACCCGCCCCGACCGGACCTCCCCAGCGGTCCGTGCCGTCTGCACCGTGGCCTTCTGGGCCAGCCTGCTGTTCTTCGCCTACCTCTGGGTCGCCGACGGCTCGGTCGACAAGATGTTCGCCAAGCCCGAAGGCCCCCTCAGCTACCCTGGCAAGCTCGCCGGTCTTCTCTCGGCCGACCTCATGATCGTGCAGGTCGTGCTCATGGCTCGCCTGCCGTGGATCGAGCGCTCCTTCGGTCGTGACCGGCTCGTGCGGATCCACCGCTGGACCGGGTTCACCTCCCTGAACCTCATGCTCGCGCACATCGTGCTGCTCATGCTCGGCTACACGGTGCGTGACGGCCGGCCCGTGCTCGGCTCCCTGTGGTGGATGGTCGCCGACTGGCGCGGCATGATGCTGGCCGCCCTCGGCACGGTCCTGCTCGTGGTGGTGGGGATCACCTCCAGCCGGGCTGCCCGACGGCGCCTGCGGTACCACACGTGGCACCTCCTGCACCTCTACACGCTCCTCGGCATCGCGCTCGTCGTGCCGCACATGGTCTGGACCGGCAGCGAGTTCCGGCCCGCCTGGGCCCAGACGCTCCTCGTGGCCCTCTACGCCCTGGCCGTCGGGTGCCTGGTCGTCTTCCGCCTGATCGTGCCGCTGCTGCGATCGGCGCGGCACCGCGTCGTCGTCGACCGCGTCGTCGAGGACGCCCCGGGCAACGTCTCCGTGCACCTGCGCGGCGAGGGCCTCGACCGGCTCGGCGCCCAGGCGGGCCAGTTCTTCATCTGGCGCTTCCGTGACGGTCGCGGCTGGACGCGCGGCAACCCGTACGCCCTCTCGGCCGCCCCGCAGCCCGACGCCTTCCGCATCACGGCCAAGGAGGTGGGTGCCAACAGCAGGCGGCTGCGGGCGCTCAGGCCGGGCACGCGGGTGCTCTTCGAGGGACCGTACGGGCGCTTCACCCGGGCGTCGGGGCACGGCCGCGCGGTCACGGCGATGGCGTCCGGCATCGGCATCACGCCGGTGCGCGCCCTCCTCGAGGACCTCGAGTACGCCCCGGGCGAGGCGGTCCTGGTCTACCGCGGCTCCAGCGAGGACGACTTCGTGTTCCGCCAGGAGCTCGACGCGCTGGCGCAGGAGCGCGGCGTCCGCGTCGTCTACCTGCCCGGGCACCGACCGGTCGGGCGGGCCTCGTGGCAGGCCGAACCCGCCGCCGAGGAGGACCACGTCGCGATCCGGCGGCTGGTACCGGACATCGGCGACGGCGACGTCTACATCTGTGGCCCCGACGCGTGGGCCCATGCCGCCGCCGAGGCCGTCCGGCGCGCCGGTGTGCCGAACACCCACATCCACGTCGAGCGCTTCGCGTTCTGACCAGCCGCCCCACGAGAGGTCGTCATCATGATCCGGAACACCCTCTGGGCGGCGGCCACGGGCCTCGCGCTCGTACTTACCCTCGCCTACCCGACCAGCGCCAACCAGGGGGTGCCGTACGGCCGCACCCCGGGTGGAGTCGCGACGAAGAGCAAGCCGTCGCCGGCCAGGTCGACCCCGGCCGGGTCGACCCCGGCCGGGTCCACACCGGCCACGCCAACGCCCGCGCCCGCCACCCCGGCCGTGTCCTCACGGTCGCCCCAGGGGTAGGGGTGCGGGCGGACGGGTGACGCGCGTCGGGCGTGGGGCTGCTCACGCGGGCGGACGCGTCGGTGAGGTGTCCTCCTAGGCTGGGCCGGTGCCCGACCCGACCCCCGCCCAGACCGCGCTGCTCGACCACCTCGCCGCGCTCGTCGACC
>JAEWFB010000490.1 GCA_023389095.1 Actinomycetes bacterium | reverse complement strand
CGGGCCCGGTCGTGAGCACGACCGGGACGGCGAAGGTGTCGGGAGACATGGGTGGGCCGTCCGGCTCAGGCGACGACGCCGAAGCCGCCCGTCCAGGAGACCTTCTCGCCGGCGGCGAGGGAGATCTGGAGGAAGCCGAGGGCCTCGAGCTCGCGGGCGCGGGCGAGCGGGCCGGCGTCGATGGCCTTGAGGCCGCCGGCCGCGATCGCACCGGCGACCTCGGACTTGGCGTCGGCGTCGTCGCCGGCGAGCAGCACGGTGGTCGTGTTGGGCCCGACGCTGCCTGCCGCGAGCGTGCCCGCGAAGGTCGTGTTGAAGCCCTTGACGAGGCGCGACTGCGGCAGGAGCTTGGCGATCTCGGCCGTGGCCGACCCGTCTGCGGGGACCACGAGCGAGTCGAAGGTCTCGAAGTTGACCGGGTTGGTGATGTCGACGACGACCTTGCCGGCGAGGCTGTCGCCGCGCTCGGCCACGATCGCGGAGACGGCGGCGTAGGGGACGGCCAGCACGACGATGTCGCCGGTGACGGCGGTCGCGGCGTCGGACTCGCCGAGCAGCTGCACCGAGTGCCCGCCCTTGCCGAAGACGCCGGCGATGGCCTGACCCATGTTGCCCGTCCCGATGATGCTGATGTGTGCCATGGTGACCTCCAAAGATTGGTTGATGCTTCAATCAATCTCTCATTGTTTACTTGATCTGTCAAGTAAACGGCTAGACTGGCCCCATGGAACCCACGACCCGCTGGCTCGACGCCGACGAGCTCGTCACCTGGAAGCGGCTCGTCGCCGTGGTCGAGCTGCTCCCCGGCGTCCTCGACGCCCAGCTGCGACGCGACTCCGGGCTGACCCACTTCGAGTACTTCGTGCTCGCGATGCTCTCGGAGGCGCCCGAGCGCACGCTCCGCATGACGAACCTCGCCCAGCGCACCAACGCCACCCTCACCCGCCTGTCCCACGTCGTCCGCCGGCTCGAGGACCGCGGGCTTGTCGAGCGGTTCCCGTGTCGCGAGGACGGGCGCGCCACGAACGCCCGGCTCACGGGCACCGGGTGGGACGCGGTCGTGGCGGCCGCGCCCGGCCACGTCGCCACCGTCCGCGCCGAGGTCATCGACGCGCTGACGCCCGAGCAGGTCGACCAGCTGTCGCAGATCGCCGAGGCGGTCCTGCGCCGGCTCGACCCGAACGGCAACCTCCAGGTGCTCACCGACGCCGGCTGAGGCGCTCTCCCGTCCGCCGCGCGCTCGCGCCGTCCCCGGTCGCTCGCCGACAGTCGGGGAGGGCGGCCGGCGACCGACGGCGTCGGCCACCCGCGTCCGCTGGCAGGATGGCGCCATGAGCTCGGACGTCCCCCTCAGCGTGCGCACCCCGTCCCCGCTCGGGGAGTTCCTCCGCGCCCGTCGTCGGGCCCTGGCCCCGGAGGACGTCGGCATCAAGCGCGTCAAGGGGCGCCGACGCGTCGGCCTGAGCCGCACCGAGGTCGCCGAGCTCGCGAACATCTCGGTGGCCTACTACGACCTCATCGAGCGTGGCCGCGACCTGCGCCCCAGCGCGTCCGTGCTCGACGGCCTGGCCCGGGCCCTGCGCCTCGACGCCGACGGCCGCAGCCACCTGCACGGCCTCGCCGCCGGTGGGCCGCGCCGGCGACGCGTCGAGCCGGAGGAGCTGACCGACGAGCTGGCCGACCTGCTCGACGCCGTGCACCCGAACCCCGCCTACGTCGTCGGTGCCCGGTGGGACGTCATCGGCGCCAACCGCGCGGCCTGCCGCCTCTTCACCGACTGGGAGGGGCGTCGGGCCAAGCGCGAGCGCAACCTGCTCTGGTTCTACTGCTGCGACCCGGCGGCGCGCTCGCTCTTCGTCGACTGGGAGCAGGAGGCCGCCGACCAGCTCGCCCTGTTCCGCGAGGCCTATGCCCGCCACCCCGACGATCCCGGCTTCCAGCGCGTCCTCGACGAGGTGTTCCGCGGCAACCCCGACACTGTCGACTGGTGGGAGCGCCACGACAGCGACCCGAGGCGGGGGCGCACCAAGCGCATCCGCCTCGACGACGGGCGGGTCGTGCGACTGCGCCAGCTCGTGCTCCAGGTGCTCGACGAGCCCGACATCCGCGTCATCAGCTACTTCGCCGACACCGACGAGGACCTCGACACCGCCGACCTCGACACCTGACCCAGCGCGACACCCGCCGCCCCGGGCAACACCCGCTGCCCGCCCGTCCCTCCCCGTCCCCTCCCGCCCCGTCCCTCCCCGCATCGAGTGAGCACTCCGCCCCACGCGTCACACGCACCAGACGCCGCCGGCGGACGACCGTTGGTCGTCGAGCGTCCGGGACACGCCGCGTCGACACGCCGACTGCGGCCGGCGACGCGAACCAACGATCGTCCGGCCGCGCGTCGCGACGGCGAGGGAGGGGAGGGCGCCCCGACCCACGAACGGACGAGGCGCCCCCGGTCGGCAGGGAGGGGCTAGCGCCGGCGGGTGCCGAACAGGCTGCGGGTGATCTCGCGGCCGATGACGGTTCCGGCCGAGCGGACCATCGACCGGAACGCCGTGGACTGCACGACCTGCTCGAGCACGTTCGGCTCCGGCTTCGCGGCCCGCGTCGAGGTCGGAGCCGGGGGAGACGCCGGTGCGGGCGTCGGCGGGGCGGCGGGGGTGGCGGCCGCGTCGGGGGGCGCAGCCTGCAGTCGCTGGGCGAGCTTCTCGTAGGCGGACTCGCGGTCGACGACGTCGGCGTACTTCGCCTTGAGCGGCGACGCCGCGACGGTGGCGTCGAGCGTCGCCTGCGGCGAGGGGTCCATGAGCGAGTTCGGTGCCTTCATCCGCGTCCACGCCACCGGCGTCGGCACGCCCCGGTCGGAGAGCACCGTGACGACGGCCTCGCCGATGCCGAGGCTCGTCAGCAGCTTCTCCATGTCGTAGGCGGTGTGCGGGTAGGTGGCGATGGCCTGCTTGAGGGCCTTGGCGTCGTCGGGGGTGAAGGCCCGCAGCGCGTGCTGGACGCGGTTGCCGAGCTGGGCCAGGACGCCGGACGGCACGTCCTTGGGCGACTGCGTCACGAAGAACACGCCGACGCCCTTGGAGCGGATGAGCCGGACCGTCTGCTCGATGGCCTGCAGGAAGGCCTTGCTCGCGTCCTGGAAGAGCAGGTGGGCCTCGTCGAAGAAGAAGACGAGCTTCGGCTTGTCGACGTCGCCCTCCTCCGGCAGGTCGTGGAAGAGGTCGGCCAGCAGCCACATGAGGAAGGTCGAGAAGAGCTGCGGGCGGTCCTGCACCTGCGGCAGCTCGAGGCAGGAGATGATGCCGCGGCCGTCGGCGCCGACCCGCAGCAGGTCGCTCGTGTCGAACTCGGGCTCGCCGAAGAAGTCGCCCGCGCCCTGGTCCTCGAAGGTGATGAGGTTGCGCAGGATCACGCCGGCCGTGGCGCTCGAGAGGCCGCCGAGGTCCTTGAGGTCGGCCTTGCCCTCGTCGGAGGTCAGGTGCGTGATGACGGCCCGGAGGTCCTTGAGGTCGAGCAGCGCCAGGCCGTTCTTGTCGGCGTAGTGGAAGATCAGCCCGAGGCTGCTCTCCTGGGTGTCGTTGAGGCC
>JAEWFB010000482.1 GCA_023389095.1 Actinomycetes bacterium | reverse complement strand
TGTCGACGATCTGCTGGAGGAAGCCGAAGCCGTCCGGCCAGTCAGCGCCCCAGCTCATGACCATGAGGCCGAGGCCGTTCGCCTTGGCGAAGTCGGGCTTGCCGGCGTACAGCTTGAAGTAGTCACCCTGCGGGTAGCCCTTCAGCGTCACCTTGATGCCGACCTTGGCGAGCGCCTGCTGCATCGACTCGGCGGCCGCCTTCTCCTTCGGGCGCTCGGGCCGGAAGGAGAGGTTGGTCGAGAAGCCGTTGGGCTGACCGCACTTGGCGAGCTCGGCCTTCGCGGAGTCGACGTCGCCCTGCGGCTTCGACTTCGCGTTGTAGAGGTCCTGCTCCTGGTAGCCCGGGACGACCGGGGGCAGCAGGCCGGTGGCGATGTCGGCGCCGACGGCGCCGCCGTACGCACGCTGGTAGCCGGTCTTGTCGTAGGCGTAGATGACGGCCTTGCGGCAGTCGATGTTGTTGAACGGCGCCACGTCGCTGTTGATCTGCGTGTAGCTGGTGCGCGCGCTCACGACGTTGTCGGTCTTGGCCTTGAGCGTCGGGTCGGCGAGGATCTTGCCCTGCGCCGCAGCCTGCACACCGGTGCCGGCGAGGTCGATGTCGAGGTCACCGGCCATGAGGCGGTTGTCGAGGTCGGCGGCGTTGACGCCGATCTCCACGGTGATCTTGTCGGGCAGGGCCTTGCGACCGGTGTCCGGGTCGGTCTTCGGGTCGTACTGGTCGTTGCGGACGAGCTCGATGCGCTGGCCCGTCTTGTAGACCGAGAACTTGTACGGGCCCGACGCGATGACGTGCTCCTTGTACTTCGTGCCGGTGTCCTTGGCCTGCGGCACCGGGGCCGTGGCGGGGAGCTGGGCGAAGTAGTCGAACGCGGAGAACGGCTTGTTGAGGTGGAAGACGATCGTCTTGTCGTCCGGGGTGTCGATCGACTTGAGGTCGTCGAGGTTCTTGTCCTTGTAGACCGAGTACCCGGCCGGGACGTTCGCGAGGAAGTCGTTGAAGTACGTCGGCCCGTTGGGGAACGTGTTCTTGTCGAGCTGGCGTGCGACGGCGTACTTGACGTCCTTGCTCGTGATCGGCGTGCCGTCCTCGAACTTGACGCCGTCACGCAGGGTGTACGTCCACGTCTTGTTGTTGTCGCTCGGCTTGCCGAGGCCCGTGGCGAGGTCACCGACGAGCTGGTTGCCCTGCTTGCCCGGGGCGGCCTTGAAGGCCACGAGCGTGCGGGCGTAGTTGCGCAGGAAGTCCCACGAGAGGCCGTAGTAGGTGTCACCCGTGTCGACGGAGTCCCAGTCGCTCGTGATGCCGAAGCGGAGGGTGCCGCCCTTCTTGTCCGTCGGTCGGACGACCGCCTGCAGCGCCGCGTCGGCCGCCGGGGCCGCCCCGGCGCCACCGCCCCCGCCGCTGGGCGAGGTGCCCGGGGTCTGGCTGCCGGCGCAGGCAGACAGTCCCAGGGCGAGGGCGGCCGCGGTCGCGACCACCATCACGCGAGTGTTCTTCATGACTGGATGCGCTCCTTCTATTGCGGGATGCGGGTGCGGTGGTTACCGCGACCGCGGGTCGAGGGCGTCCCGGAGGCCGTCCCCGAAGAGGTTGAAGGCCAGGACCGTCACGAAGATCGCGAGGCCGGGCCAGAGCATGAACCAGGGGTCGATCTGGTACCACTGCGCGGCGTCGGAGAGCATGCCGCCCCACGTGGCCCGCGGGGGCTGGACGCCGACGCCGAGGAACGACAGGCCGGCCTCGAAGAGGATGTTGCTCGGGATGAGCAGCGTCGCGTAGACGAGGATCGGTGCGACGAGGTTGGGCAGCACCTCCTTGGCGAGGATGTGCGGGGTGCGGGCACCGAGGCTGCGTGAGGCGTCGACGAACTCACGTTCGCGCAGCGACAGCGCCTGACCGCGCACGATGCGCCCGATGTAGGGCCAGTTGAAGAAGCCGATGATGAAGGTGATGACGCTGATGCGCAGCGCGTCGCCGCTGAGGCCGAACGCCTGGTCGGGCACGACGCCGGCGAGGGCGATGGCGAAGACGAGGAGCGGGAAGGCCAGGAAGACGTCCATCGTCCGGCTGATGAGGGTGTCGACGGGTCCGCCGAAGTAGCCGGCGACGACGCCGAGGACGGTGCCGATGGCGACCGACAGCAGCGTCGCGAGGAACGCGATGAGCAGCGAGATCTGCGACCCGTAGACGATCCGGCTGAAGATGTCGCGGCCGTTGACCGGCTCGATGCCGAAGAGGAAGTCCCACGACATCCCGCCGTAGGGCGCGATCGGGATCTGCCGGTTGGGGTCGATGAGCTCCTGGTGGAACTCGTCCGGCGGGTGGCCCAGCAGACCGACGATGAGCGGTGCGCAGATGGCGCCGAGGATGAGCAGCAGCACGAAGATGCCGCCACCGAGGGCGACCTTGTCCCGCTTGAGCCTCGCCCAGGCGATCTGTCCGAGCGAGCGCCCCTCGATCTTGCGCTCTCCCTGCGCTACCGCTTCCGGTTGCGCCGACACTGCGCCGGGTTCCACCTCAAGGGGTGTGCTCACGAGCTGTACCTCCGGGTCGTGACTTGCGCGGAGGGCGAGATGCCGTCCGGACGTGCGAAGCGACCGCCACCATAGGCCCCCCGAGACCGCGCGCAACATCTTTCAGCGACGAAACACCGGCGGCAACCGCCTTGGCCGAATCGTGACAGGGCGGAGATCTTTCGGCGACGTGGCCCGCACGGGAGAAGGATTGCGCAGGTCGGCGCCCGTTTTCGGGCGCCGACCCGCAGCCGCCGAGGGTGGCGAGCCCCCCATCGGGCTCCCCGAGGATTGGCAGGGGTCTCTCAGGCGTCGGTCTCGTCGTCGAAGCGCCCCAGGACGCGTTCGAGCAGGTCCTCCATCGTGACGATCCCGACCGGTCCGGACGGGCCGTCGACGAGGGCGAGCTGGGCCCGCTGACCCCGAAGGACGGACAGCGCGTCGAGCAGCGAGAGCCCGGCGGCGACGCGGACGACGGGCGCCGTGACGGTCGTCACCGGGGCGTCCGGCACCGCCCGCACGACGTCGCGCACGTGCGCGACCCCGACCGGGCGTCCGTCCTCGCTGACGACGAGGCGGGAACGACCGGACGCGCGGGACACCGCCTCTGCGTCGGTGCACGAGGCGGTCGCCGGGACGCCGACGACCTGATCGAGGGGCACGACCGCCTCCGCCAGGGGCGTCGTGTCGAGCGCGATGGCCCCCGACAGGACGCGGTGCTCGGGCTCGGCCAGCTGGCCGTGCTCGTGGGCACTGGCGAGGAGCAGCTGCAGCTCCTTCGGGCCGTGGACCTGGGCCAGCTCGTCGACCGGTCGGACGCGCACGAGTCGCAGGCAGGCGTTCGCCATGGCGTTGAGCAGGCTCAGCACCGGTCGCACCACCCACGCGAACCCACGGAACGGCAGCGCGAGGAGCACGGCCGAGCGCTCGGGATGGGCGATGGCCCACGACTTCGGCGCCATCTCGCCGACGACCATGTGCAGGAACACGACGATGCCGACGGCGAGGACGACCGCGACCGGGTAGGCGGCTGCCTCGGGCAGGCGCAGGAAGGTGAACACCGGGGTCAGCAGCTCGGCCACGGCGGGCTTGGCGAGCGAGCCGAGTCCGAGGGTGCACAGCGTGATGCCGAGCTGGGCTCCGGCGAGCATGAGCGACAGCTCGCGCGAGCCCTTGACGGCCGAGCGGGCGGCGACGCTGCCCTTCTCGGCGAGGTCCTCGAGTCGGTGGCGCTTGCTGGCCACGAGGGCGAACTCGGCGGCGACGAAGAACGCGTTGAGGGCGAGCAGGAGCAGCGAGACGAGCAGGGCGGTGGTCATCGGCCGACCTCCGTCGCCTCGGTGTGGGCGGGCCCGTCCGGCCCGTCCGGCCCGTCGCCGGTGAGCGACTGGAGGTCGGACATGAGGTCGAGCACCTCGACCCGCACGGAGGAGGGCACGTGGCGCTCGACCGCCTCGACGGTGACGTGCACCGATACGGGTACCCGACGCGGCTCGTGCTCGTCCCGCTCCGCCCGCTCGTCGGCACCGGTGCGACCGGTGCGATCCCCACCGTCATGATCCGGCCCGGGATCGGCTGCGGCAGCGACGTCGCCGTCGTCGTCGCTGCTCACGTCGTGGCGCCGGTCGGCGACCTCACGCCGCGCCTCGACCGCGACCACGTCGCCGGCGACGGCGGTGCGGCCGAGGTGCTCGAGGACGAGCCCGCTCAGCGTCGAGTACTCGTCGCCGCTCTCGAGCCGCAGGCCGGTGGCGGTGTCGAGCTCGTCGAGACGCAGGTGGCCCGGTGCGAGCCAGGCGTCGTGGCCGGCGTCGACGACGCCGTCGGGAACGGCATCGTCCTCGTCGAGGATCTCGCCGACGACCTCCTCGGCGATGTCCTCGAAGGTGACGATGCCGGCGAAGCCGCCGTGCTCGTCGACGACGACGGCCATCTGCCGGTGGTCGGTGCGGATCTGCTCGAGGACGCGGGGCAGCCGGGCGCTCGTGGGCACGACGGTCGGCTGGGGGACGACCGTGCCGATGGTCGTCGCGGCTCGCCGCGCCGGGTCGACGGCGAGCACCTCGGCGATCCCGGCGACCCCGACGATGTCGTCGCCGTCGTTACCGGTGACCGGGAAACGGGACCAGCCCGTGTCGAGCAGCTCGACGAGCCGTGAGACCGGCTCGGAGGCGCGCACCGTCGTGACCCGCACGCGTGGCGTCATGACGTCGCCGGCATCGAGCTCGCGGAAGCGCAGGCCGCCCTCGAGCACCTCGGAGAGGTCGTCGTCGAGCAGGCCGCCGGCGTGCGACTCGTCGATGATGCGGGTGAGGTCCTCGGCGGTGGCGCCGTGCTCGAGCTCCTCGACGGGCTCGATGCCCACCTTGCGCAGCAGCGTCGTGGAGGCGCGGTCGAAGAGGCGGACGACCGGGCCGGCGAGCGTGAGGTAGACGAGCGTCGAGCGGCTCAGGGCCCGGGCCAGCGGCACCGTGCGGGCGATGGCGAGGTTCTTCGGGGCGAGCTCGCCGAACACCATCTGCACGACCGTGGAGAAGACGAGCACGGCGGTGACCGACAGGCTCAGGCGCGTGGCGTAGGACATCGACGGGTCGAGCAGCTCGGCCAGTCCGGCCCCGACGAGGGGTTCGGACACGTACCCGACGAGCAGGGCCGTGACCGTGATGCCGAACTGCGCGGCCGACAGGGTGAACGACAGCTGCGAGGTGACGCCCAGGGCGCGCTGGGCGGCGGCGTCACCGGCGTCGGCGAGCTCGCGCAGCGCGGTCCGGTCGACGGCGACGTAGGCGAACTCCTGGGCCACGAAGTAGCCGGTGGCGGCCGTGAGGGCGAGGATCAGCAGGACGCCGAGGGCGATGCCGAGAAGAGTGCTCATGCGATCACCACCCCGGCGAGCGGGTGGTGGGACGGGGGCGGCCGGACAGCGTCCGGCGAGGGACTATGGCCCTCCTGGGAGCCGTCGCGGGACCCGCGCGACTCGTGCCTGGTGTGTGATCGCATGAGGTGATCCTAAGTTACGGCGCGTCGGAGGGCCGAGTCGTCGCGTCGCCGCTCGCCCCCAGGCGGGCGGCCGCCTGCGAGATCTGGTGCGCCAGCTCGACGTCCAGCTGGGTCAGCCCGCCCTCGGAGTGCGTCGAGAGGGCGAAGCTGAGCGTCGTCCAGCGGATGTCGATGTCGGGATGGTGCTGCATCGCCTCGGCGTCGGCCGCGACCTCGTCGACGAGCCGGATGCCGGTCGGGAAGTCCGAGGCGGTGAAGGAGGCCCGGATGGTGTCGCCGTCGCGGGTCCAGTCGGGCAGGTCGCCGAGCTGCCGGGTGATCTCCTCGTCGTCCAGTCGTCGTGCCATCAGCCCAGTCAACCCCGTTTCGCGCCCGCGTGTCCGGAGTGCGCCCCGGGAATGTGGCACCATCGACGTCGCCATGAGCACGACTGCCCCCGTCCCCGCACGCCTCGTCGTCGGCGCGGCCCTCGTCGACGACCTGGCCCGCCCAACGCGTCTGCTCTCGGCCCGCCGCACCGAGCCCTCGGTGCTCGCGGGCGGGTGGGAGCTGCCCGGCGGCAAGGTCGAGCCGGGGGAGGAGCCGATCGCCGCGCTGCACCGCGAGGTGCGCGAGGAGCTCGGCGTCACGGTCCGCGTCGGGGAGCAGGTTCCCGGGCCGCTCCGCGGCG
>JAEWFB010000418.1 GCA_023389095.1 Actinomycetes bacterium | reverse complement strand
GGCATCCCCCGTCCCGCCGGCCGGTCGGCAGTCGGAGCCGGCGGCACGAGGCGTGGCACGGCGCCGGACCGGTCCGCGCGCCCGGCGCCGAACCTACAGTGACGGATGTGACCTCTCGTTGGCGGCGCGTGCTGGGACCGGCCGACCCGGTCGACCCCGGATGGCGTCATGGCCTGGTCGTCCTCGGGACCGTGTGCGCCGTGGCGGTGACGGTCGGCATGGTTCCCTCCCTGGCCCAGTGGCGGCCGGGCACGGCCTGGGTGCTCGCGGCCGGTGTGGGCCTGTGGCTCGTCGAGCTGTACCGCACCCCGCGTGACCGCGCGCTCGAGGTGGCCACCCTCCTCGGCGTCGGCCTCGCCGGAGCCCTCCTCAACGCGCTGGCGCCGCAGTCGCCCGGCTTCGTCCTGACCTTCTTCGCGGTCTCCGGACTCGGGATGCGTTTCCCGCTGCGGCCGGCTGCCGTCCTCAGCGCCGTGCTCGTCGTCGCGGTCGACGTCGGCATCGCCGCCACGTCGACGCAGGTGGCGACGTCGATCACCACGAGCGACCTGGGGCTGGCCTTCGTGTTCGTCGCGGCCGCGGCCGTTCGCAGCGCCCGCGCCGCGAACGCCCGCACCACGGTCCTGCTCGCCGAGCTCGAGGAGTCGCGCGCCGCGCAGGAGGCATCGGCCGCCCTCGCCGAGCGAGCCCGGCTGGCCCGCGAGATCCACGACATCCTCGCCCACTCGCTGTCCGGCCAGGTCATGTCGCTGGAGGCCACCCGGCTGCTGGCCGAGCACACCGGCGCGGACCCGCGTGTCGTCGCCGCGATCGAACGGGCCCATCGCCTCGCCAAGGACGGCCTCGGCGAGGCCCGGCGTGCGGTCGGCGCCCTGCGCGGAGAAGCCCTCCCGGGGCCGGAGCGCCTGCCACAGCTGGTCCGCGACGTGCAGGCGGCACAGCAGGTCCGCGCGACCCTGGAGGTGCACGGGCAGCCCCAGCCGATCGGCCCGGAGGCCGGCCTGTGCCTGTACCGGGCGGCGCAGGAGGCCCTCACCAACACCGCGAAGCATGCCGGCCACGGCGCGAGCGCGCACGTGGTGCTGAGCTGGTCGCCCGACACCGTCCAGCTCGACGTCACCGACACGCGTCGGGCCGACCCGCCCGAACCGGCCGACCCGGCCGACCCGCCCGAACCGGCCGAGGCGGACCTGCCCTCCGGGGGCTACGGCCTGACCGGGCTGCGTGAACGGGCCGAGCTCGCCGGTGGCAGCCTGTCCGCCGGTCCCACGGCCGACGGGTTCCGCCTCCGACTCACCCTGCCGACGCGGCAGGACGTCGACGCCGCCCAGAGCCCGTCCTGGGGGCGCCCCCACGGCACCCCGACCGCCGGAGAGGCACGATGACCGCGACCGGCCCGCACGCGCAGGACCCCACGCGGGTCCTCGTCGTCGACGACCAGCGGGTCGTGCGTGAAGGCCTGCTCCTGCTGCTCGGCCTCATCGACGGGCTCGAGGTGGTCGGGGCGGCAGCCGACGGCCAGGAGGCCCTCGGCCTCGTCGAGGACACCGAACCCGACGTCGTCCTCATGGACCTCAACATGCCGCGGCTCGATGGCATCGAGGCCACCCGCCGCCTCGCCGAGAGCCACCCGCACCTGCCGGTCGTGGTCCTGACCACCTACACCGACGACGACCGGGTCTTCGCCGCGCTCCGGGCGGGCGCCCGCGGCTACCTCACCAAGGACGCGGGCGCAGCCGAGATCCGCGTCGCCATCACGGCGGCCACGTCGGGGCAGGCCCACCTGGACCCCGACGTGCAACGGCGCCTCCTCGACGCCCTCAAGGCAGGCGTCCCCTTCGGCGTCACCGACGCCGCAGCCACCGGGTCGGGAGCGGCTCGCGTCCCGTCGTCCGCGCCGGCCGGCGGCGGCGAGCCGGGTCCGGACGGGTTGACCCCCCGCGAGCTCGACGTCGTGCGGCACATCGCCGCCGGGCGCTCCAACGCCGAGATCGCCGCGACCCTGTTCGTGTCCGAGGCGACGGTCAAGACCCACATCAACCACGTCTTCGCCAAGACCGGCGTCCGTGACCGGGCCCAGCTCGTCGCGTACGCGTTCCGCACGGGCCTGGCCGACCCGACCGGGGGCGTCCAGCGCTGACCCCCTGGACGGGGGCGTGTCTCAGGACGTGGCGCGCTGCTCGTCGAGCCAGTTCTTGCCGAGGCTCGCGAGCGCCGCGAGCACGAGCACGGTGATGATGAAGCCGAGCGAGGTGACGATGCCGATCTCCGGCAGCGGCACGGAGCCGATGCTGTCGATGTGCGACCCGTGCAGGGCCTCGACGATGAGCTTGACGCCGATGAAGGCGAGGATCGCCGACAGCCCGATGTTGAGGTAGATGAGCCGCTCCAGCAGGCCCCCGACGAGGAAGTACAGTTGGCGCAGCCCCATGAGCGCGAACGCGTTGGCCGTGAAGATGACGAACGCGTCCTGGGTCAGCCCGAAGATCGCCGGGATGGAGTCGAGGGCGAACACGACGTTGGCCAGCGCGATCGCCGACACCGCGATGACGAGCGGCGTCCACTGGCGGCGCCCCTCCTGGCGGACCGAGAGCCGGTCGCCGTGGTAGTCCCGCGTCATCGGCAGCACCCGGCGCATGGCCCGTAGCACCCGGTACTCGCCGAACTCCGGCTCGTCGTCGCCGCGCAGCAGCGAGACGGCCGTGTAGATGAGCAGGATGCCGAACAGGTAGAAGGTCCACGACGCAGCGGCGATGAGGGCGGCCCCGGCGAAGATGAACACGGCGCGCAGCGCCATCGAGATGACGATGCCGAGGTAGAGCACCTTGTCCTGGGCGAAGGACGGCACGGCGAACTTCGTCATGATGATGACGAAGACGAAGAGGTTGTCGACCGAGAGGCTGTACTCGGTGATGTAACCGGAGAAGAACTCGGCGCCGGTGTGACCGCCGACGGTCATGGACAGGACCAGGCCGAAGAGCAGGGCCAGCGACACGTAGAACGTGACCCACTTGACCGACTGTCCGAGGGTCACCTCGCCGTCGCGACGGGCGATGACCCGCAGGTCGACGAAGACGATGACGGCCAGCAGCGCCAGCGTGGCGACCCAGACGTAGGCAGGGATGGTGCTGATCATTGATTCCTCCGGAGGCACACGACATCTCCGGAGGTCTCCTCCGCCGACCAGGTCGGCCCCGGACACCGGAACAGCAGCGGTGCTGTTCGTGATGACGACATCCGGAGTTGGGAGTACTCCCCTCCACCGCCGGGGACCTTACCGGCCAGGCGATCCGGACGCATCCCGGCGTCCGGATCGTGGCGGATCCTACCGGGGGAGCGGGGTGGGCGACGCCGCCGGGAGCCCGGCGGTCGTCAGGCGGGGACGGCGTCCCCGGGGAAACCGAGGCAGGGGAGGACCTCGACGGTCATCGTCCCGGCCACCTCGCAGGGGTCGGACGCCATCAGCGCGGCGGCCGCGTCGGCGTAACCTGCAGGATCTTCTCGTCGGTCACCGTCGTGCTCATCGTGGACTCCAGTTCGTCTGTGATGGCTGCGTTCTCACCCGCTACGGGGTGTGCTTCACCGGATCGGCGCCGGGCGCCTTGCTGACGCGGTCGCCGACCTCGATGCTGTCCCAGAGCTGACGGCCGACGCGGACCTTCGTGACCTCGCCGTCGCGGAGGCGCACCTCGAGGCGGCGGTAGAGGTTGGACCCGTCGAGCAGGCCGCGGGACTTCTTGACGACGGTGCCGTCCCAGGACTCGGGCATGTGCACGCTCCTTCCGGTTCGCGCCAGAGCGGTTCGTGACGCGTGAACCACTGTGGCGCGGGGTCCGCGGTCCGGCATCGGTCGAAGGTCGCGACCTGCCCGTCCGAAAGTCGCGGACCGACAGTCGCGGACCGACAGTCGCGGACGCGGGGAGGTGCGTCGGGCGCGACTCGGGGTCAGCCGGGCCGGGAAGTCAGGCGCCGATCGGGGCGCGGAGGTCCCAGCCCTCGAGGATCGCCTGGACGGCGCGTCCCTGCGCCTCGTTGACGAGGACGGGAGCCGCGAGGTTGACGGACGTGCCGCCCTCGCCGGGCGTCGCCACGACGAGGATCCGCGCCGGCTCGTCGGGCTCGAGGCCGATCGACGCGCTCGGCACGTCGACCACGGGAGCGTACGACGGCGCGTACACCGCGGCGTCGAGGACGAAGAGGCGCACGTCGGGCGCGTCCGAGGGGCGCAGGCTGAACACGCCCTCGGCGCCGTCGACCGCGTCGAGCTGGTAGACGGTGTGCGGCGCGAGGCCGGGCAGGGGCTGCTCGAAGACGAGGGTGCTCATCGCAGGAACTCCGTGAGGCTGGGCTGGAGGACCTTCGCCGTGACGGCGAGGGCTGCCTGGTAGGCGGTCTGTTGGAGCTGGAGGTCGAGCACGGCCTGACCGAGGTCGACGTCCTCGATCGCGGTGCGGCGCGACGTCAGCGACGTCGTCGCCTCCGTCACCGTCTGGCTCGCACGCTGGAGCACCACCGACCGGGTCCCGGCCTCGGCGCGCGCGGCCACGACGTTCTTCATCGCCCCGTCGAGGGCGCCGAGGCGGCCGGTGGGGTCGACCCCGGCGCGCAGGTCGGCGGCGATGTCGTCGAGGACGGTGAACACCGAGGTCGGGCCGCTGCCGAAGGCGGCGCGGCCGTCGCTGTCGACGGTGACGGTGGCGTCGGGAGCGATGCGGCGCACGACGCTGCCCGACGCCCCGTTGTACGTCGGGGGGGTGCCGTCGGTGAAGGCGGCGTCGGCGTCGGACGTCCCGGCGAAGACGCTCCGGCCGAGGTAGCGCGTGTTCGCCGACGAGAGCAGGTCGGCCCGCAGGCCGTCGACGACGGTGGCGAGGGCGTCGCGGGCGTCCTGGGTCAGCGACCCGTTGCCGCCCTGCACGACGGTGTCGCGCACCTGGCGCAAGAGCCCGGTCGCGCCGTCGAGCGCCGAGTCGACGGTGGCCAGCCAGGCGGTGCCGTCGTCGATGTTGCGCTGGTACTGGGCCTGCGCGGCGAGGTCACCGCGCACGCGCAGGGCCTCGCCGGTGCCGGCCGGGTCGTCGGACGGCCGCGAGATGCGGGCCCCGGACGTGGCGGTCTGCTGGGCGGAGGCCAGCCGCGACTGGCGGTCGCCGAGCGCGCGCTGCGCCGCGAGGGACATCGACTGGTCGGTCACACGGAGCATGTCAGCGTCCTACCATCCCGGTGCGGTTGATGAGGGTGTCGAGGGCTTCGTCGATCGCGGAGAGCACGCGCGCCGCGGCCTGGTAGGCGTGCTGGGAGGCCATCAGGCTGACGCTCTCCTCGTCGAGGCTCACCGACGCCCCGGAGACCTGCGCGTGCTTGGCGTTGCCGGCCGCGGTGTCGGCGATCCCGGCCTGCTGCGTCGCAGCCCGCGACGCGCTGCCCGTCGCCGAGACGAACCCGGCCCACTGGGCGTCGGGGGAGGCCGGGCCACGCGAGATCTGGGCGATGGCGTCGGCCGTGCTGCCGTCGAGGGGGCCGGCACCCACGGCGCCGGTCGCGAGGCCGCCCGCGTCGGTGGGGACGACGGACAGCCCACGCGCGGCGGGCACGCTCGGGTCGAGACGGAAGAAGTCGAGGCCGGTTGCACCGCTGGGGGTCTGGCCGCTGCGGTGGACCGCGTTGACCGAGGTCGCGATCGAGGTGGCGAGGGCGTCGTAGGACGCTGCGGCCTCGGCGATGGCACCGCCCGTGCCACCTGCTGCCGGGGCGAGCGTCGACAGGGCGCCGGCGACGCTGCCGCCCTCGAGCCCGACCTCGTGGCCCGGCTGGTCGGCCCACTCGAGCCGCAGCGCCGAGGAGGACGTGTCGGCCAGCGACGTGGCGCCGGTGAGTGCGACCTGTCGGGCGGTGTCGCCCCGGACCAGTGCGTTGCCACCGAGGTACACGGTGACGGTCCCGTCGGCCTCGTCGCGCACGGACGCGCCGGCGAGGGAGGAGATCGACTCGGTGAGCCGGGCCCGCGCGTCGATGAGCTCGTTGGGCGAACCGCCTTGGGCCACGGCCGACCTGATCTGCCTGTTCAGCGCCGCAACCTGTGCTGCGGCGTCGTTGAGGGAGGCGACCATGCCGCGGGTGCTCGTCGCGGTGTCGTCCCACTGGGACTCCAGGGCCGCGCGGCCGCTCGACAGCGTCGAGGCCAGCTGGCCCCCGGCGCTCAGCAGCGCGCTCGCCGGTCCGGCCTCGCCGGGGTGGTTGGCGACGTCCTGCCACGCCGACCAGAACTCCTGCAGACGCGTCGAGAGCCCGTCGCTGCCGGGCTCGCGCAGCGTCGCCTCGATGCTGTCGTAGGCCGCCGAGCGCTGCGCCGTGTAGCCCGCCGAGGAGGCCGTCGTGCGCACCGACGCGTCGAGCAGCGCGTTGCCGAGGCGGGCGATGCGGTCGACCGAGACGCCCTGTCCCGCTTGGGGACCCGTGGCGCCGAGCCAGCTGGAGGCGGGGGCGCTGATCGAGGACTGGTCGATGCGCTGGCGCGTGTAGCCGTCGGTGCCGACGTTGGCGACGTTGTGACCGGCGAGGTCCATGGCCTGCTGGGCCGCCGACAGGCCGCGGTAGGCGGTGTTCAGGGCGCCGAAGGTGCTCATGGTGACCCTTCTGGAGAGAGGTCGGCAGCAGGTGCCGGAGGGGTGGTCAGAGGTTGCGGTCGAACAGGCGGGCCTCGCCCTGCGAGGCCGCCCGTCCCTGCGAGTCGTAGGTCGTGGCCGCGGCATCGGTGTTCGCGAGCGTCTCCTGCGTGGATCGTGCTGCGGCCCTGAGGAACTGGGCATTGGCGTCGCGGAGCTGGCGGATGGCCGCCGACTGCTCGGTCATGGCCGCCAGGTGTGCCGACAGGATGTCGGCCCAGGCCGCCTCGGTGGCGCCGCCCGCGAGGTCGCGCAGGCTGGCGTCCGCAGGCAGTCCCCACTCGTGGGCGACCGCCGCTGCGGCAGCGGCCCGTTCGAGGCCGGCGACGCGCAGCCGCTCGAGCACCTGCTCGACCTCACGCGTCGCGTGCGAGAGCCAGCGCGTCTTGCCCGCGGTGAGGAGCAGCTGCTCCTCCTCGAGCTTGAAGGTCAACAGGTCCAGGAGCTCACGCTCGTACCAGAGCAGGGCCGACAGGTCCTGCACGGTCGACCCGACCGTCGCCCCGGGGCCGCCTTCCCCGGCCTTGCGAGCCCCACCGTCCACTCGAGCTTCCCCCATCCAGAGACGTTTGCGGACCGGCGCACTCCGCGCCGTCAGTCTCCTCTATCGGCAGCGGGCCATGACGGATTAGGCCCTCGGTAAAGACGTGGTAAAGCCACCGCCAACCCGCCGCGACGACGCACCACGAGTGGGGCGGTCGGGACGGCACGTCGCGAAGAGTCCTCGCCGCGCCACTAACGCGACGGGACCACCTGCCGACAGTGGCGGCTGAGGGCCCACGGACGGGCCCGGAACCACCCACCCGTTTCATGGAGGAACCCCAAATGGCTCTCACCGTCAACACCAACCTGTCGGCTCTCCAGGCCTACAACAACCTCTCCCGCACCTCGGCGAGCATGGCGAGCTCGATGGCCAAGCTCTCGAGCGGCCTGCGCATCAACACCGCTGCCGACGACGCTGCCGGCCTGACGATCTCCGAGGGCCTCAAGTCCCAGGTCAACGGCTACGGCGTCGCCGCCCGCAACGCGCAGGACGGCATCAACATGATCCAGACCGCCGACGGCGCGCTGGGCGAGGTCCACTCGATCCTGCAGCGCATGCGCGACCTCGCGGTGCAGGGCGCCAACGACTCCAACAACGCCGACTCCCGCACGGCGATCACCAAGGAGGCCGGCGACCTCTCCCGCGAGCTCTACCGCATCACGCAGGGCACGAACTTCAACGGCATCGACCTGCTCAAGGGCGGCACGAAGGCGTTCCAGGTCGGCGCCGGCGGCACCGCCAACGACACGATCTCGGCCACGCTGGCCGACGCCGGCACGTCCACGGGCACGCTCGCCTCGACCGACGGCACGGCGGCGGGCGCCGGCTTCGACGTCTCGACGAACGCGGCCGCCCAGACGACGATCACGGCGATCGACACGGCCATCACCGCCGTCTCGACCGACCGCGCGGGTCTCGGCGCCGTGCAGAACCGCCTCAACCACGCCCTCAACATCGCGAACGTCTCGTCGCAGAACCTCGCGGCGTCGCAGTCGCACATCACCGACACCGACATGGCGCAGGAGATGGTCAACTACACGAAGACCAACATCCTGTCCCAGGCCGGCACGGCGATGCTCGCCCAGGCCAACCAGTCCGGCCAGGGCATCCTCAAGCTCCTCGGCTGAGCAGTCCCGGGGGAGCGCTGACAGCGGCCGGAGCATGCTGCTCCGGCCGCCGTCGGCTCCCGACCCCTGACCCAAGGAGTACCTCGTGGGAGTCTCGGTCAACGGCCTCGGCAGCGGGCTCGACATCACCTCGATCGTCAACTCGCTCATGAACGCCGAGGCGCTGCCGCAGCAGCAGCTGAAGCAGGCGCAGTCGCAGCAGGAGAGCCTCATGGCGGTCCTGCGCACGCTCAACACCAAGGCCGCGGCGCTCGGCACCCTGGCGGCCAAGGTCGCCGCGCCGGGCGCGCTCAACCTGCTCACCGCGACCTCGAGCACCACCGGCATCACCGCCACGGCCGGCACCACCGCCACCGCCGGCACCTTCGACCTGACGGTGACCCGGCTGGCCCGCACCCAGGTCGACGTCACAGCACCGCTCGGCGCCTGGCCGACCGACGGCAGCGGCGCCCCGTCCCACCTGACCTTCACCGACGCCACGGGCGCGACCACCGAGGTCACCCCGGCCAGCACGTCGCTCGACGACGTCGTGTCGGCGATCAACGCCTCCGGCGGACCGGCCCGGGCCCTCAAGGTGGGCGCCGGCACCGACGCCAGCGGGGCCCCGCTCTACCGCCTCCAGCTGACCTCGACGCGCTCCGGCGCAGCCGGCGCCTTCGGCGCCTACCAGGGCACGCCGTCCGACGTCGCTGCCGGGACCGCCACCGACCTCATGAGCCAGTCCGGCGCCGCCGTCGTGGCACCGGCCCAGGACGCCACGGCGCTGCTCTACGCGGGCACCCCGGCCGAGCAGGTGGTCACCTCGGCCACCAACACGTTCGCCGACGTCCTCCCCGGCGTCTCGGTGACGGCGACGGCCGCCGGCGTCGGCACCGCGAGCACCATCACCGTGGCCGGCGACACCGCCGGCATCGCCAAGCAGGCCGGCGACCTCGTCACCTCGGTCAACGACCTGCTCGGTGCGATCGCCAGCAACTCCCAGGTCACGACGACGGCCGGCACGTCCGGCGTCTCGTCGGCCCAGGGGGGCCTGCTCACCGGCGACTCCACGGTCCGGGGCATCGCCGGCACCATCACCGACGCCGTGTACCGGCCGACGAGCAACGGCCGCTCGCCCTCGGAGATCGGCATCGTCATCCAGCGCGACGGCACCTTCACCTTCGACCAGGACAAGCTGACGGCCGCCATGGCCGCCGACCCGTCCGGCACCCGCGCCGCCCTCGCGGAGGTCGCGGGCCGCGTCGCGACGGCCGCCCAGAACGCCTCCGCCCCGGTGACCGGATCGATCACCCAGCTCATCGCCGGACGGCAGTCGATGTCGAACGACCTCGGCACGCGGATCGCGGACTGGGACCAGCGCCTCGCCGACCGCCGGACCCAGCTGCTCGCGCTGTACAACGCGATGGACACCGCCCTGGGCACCCTCAAGTCGCAGCAGTCCTGGCTCACCAGCCAGATCGCCGGCCTGCCGAGCTTCTCGCAGCAGAACACCAAGTAAGGACACGACGCGTGACCAACGCAGCCAACGCGCGCCAGCAGTACGCCCGCGACGCCATCCTCTCGGCGAGCCCGGCGCGCCTGCTCACGATGCTCTACGACCGGCTCCTGCTCGACCTGCGCCGGGCCGAGGCCGCCCAGCAAGCCGGCGACTGGCAGGCAGCCAACACCCAGCTGCTCCACGCGCAGGACATCATCGCCGAGCTGTCCGCGACCCTGCGCCCCGACGTGTGGGACGGCGCCGAGGGCCTGCGCGGCCTCTACGAGTACGTCCGGATGGCGCTCGTCAGCGCCAACATCCACCGCGACGTCGCCCGCACCCGCGAGGCGATCACGCTGCTGATGCCGCTGCACGAGGCCTGGCACGCCGCCTCCGGCGCGCTCCAGGACGCCTCCGCGCAGCCCGCACCCGCCACGCCCGCCGTGCCCCCGTCGCCCACCCACCCCGCCTCGCCGGCCACGGCGACCGGGTCCCCCTGGTCGTCCCCGGCCGGTGGCGAGCGAACGGTGCACGCGGTTGGCTGAGAGCTGGGAGGCCGTCCTCGACCGCCTCGAAGCCGACCTCGGGGCCGTGGAGCGGTCGCTGGAGGAGCGGACGCCGACCGAGTCCGAGGTCGCCGCCGCGCAGCTGCGCACCTGGGTGCCGCCGCGGGGCCTCGGGCCGCTGCCGGACCGCCTCATCGAACGGGCCCGCGCGCTCGCGGCCGCGCAGGCGCGCGTCGCCGAACGCCTCGACCTGCTGCGCACCGCGACCTCCCACCACCTGACGGCGCTGCGCGCGCTCCCGCCGACGCCGGAGAGGACGCCGGTGTTCGTCGACGTGCGCGGCTGACCTGCACCGACGCCGGCGCGGACGGTCGTCCGACGCCGGCACTAACGCGGCAGCACCGCCTGCCGATAGGCACCGACGAGCACGGATTGCTCGCCGCGTCAGGCCACGGATCGGCCATTCCCCTTGCGAGTCCCAGCAGGAGAACTGTGCTCGATTCCGTGACGTCCGCCGCGCTCACGAGTGCCCTCGACGGCCTCTCGCAACGTCAGCGCGCCATCGCCGACAACATCGCCAACGTCAACACCCCCGGCTACCACGCCCAGCGCGTCGCCTTCGAGGACGCGCTCGCGGCATCCGTGCAGGCGGGCGACGGACGCGCCGCCGCCACGACGTCGCTGTCGGCCGAGCCGACGCGCACCAACGGCAACAACGTCAACCTCGACACCGAGACGCTGTCGAACATCGACACGGTGCTGCGGTTCCAGTTCGCGAGCCAGGCGATGAACACGCAGTTCGCCGGCATCCGCGCGGCGCTGAGGACGAGCTGATGACCTTCGACGCCATCGGCATCGCCGGGACGGCCCTGACGGTGCACCGCAAGTGGCTCGACGCCGTCGCCGACAACCTCGCCAACGTCAACGACGCCGCGCCCACGAGCGGGCCCGCCTTCCAGGCGCGCTACATCGAGGCGCAGGCCGGCGCGGGCACCTCCGGCGTCTACGTCGCGGGCGTCCGGGAGGGCGACGCCGCCGGGCGCCTCGTGTTCGAGCCGGACAACCCGATCGCCGACGCGCAGGGGTACGTGCGCTACCCGGACATCGACATGGCCGAGCAGATGGGCTCGCTCATCATGGCCCAGCGCGGCTACCAGGCCAACGCCCAGGTCGTCGACCGTGCGCGCACGATGTACGAGTCGGCCCTGCAGATCGGCAGGTCCTCGTGAGCATCGGACCCGTGGGCGCCATCGGACCGGTCGGGCCCGTGCTCGGGTCGGTCGCGGCCGGGACCGCGCCGGCCGCGGCGAGCGGGGGCGGCGGCTTCGCCTCCAGCCTCGCCGGTGCGGTCGACGACCTCCAGCAGCTGCAGTCGACGTCCAACCAGCTCGCCGTCCAGGCCGTCACCGGCAGCCTCGACGACATCCACTCGGCGACGATCGCCGCGACGCGTGCCCAGGTCACGCTCGAGGTCGCGGCAGCCTTGCGCAACAAGGGCGTCGACGCGTTCAACGAGATCATGAGGATGCAGGCCTGATGCCCCCGTTCCTGACGTCCGCGGCCCAGCGGTTCGGCACCACCGTCAAGGGCTTCACCGCCGGGCAGAAGACGGTGGCCGCCATCGGCCTCGCCGTGCTGACCCTCGGCGCCGTCGCGCTGACGAGCTGGCTGACCCAGCCGAGCTACGCCCCGCTGTTCACCGGCCTGGCGAGTGCCGACGCGAGCGCCGTCGTCCAGCAGCTCGGCAAGGACGGCGTGTCCTACCAGCTCGCCGACGGCGGCTCGACGGTGCTCGTGCCGCAGGAGAGCGTCTACGACGAGCGCCTCAAGGCGGCCTCGGCAGGACTTCCCGCGGCCCCGGCCTCGGGGTACTCGCTGCTCGACAAGATGGGCGTCACCTCCTCGGAGTTCCAGCAGAACGTCACCTACAAGCGCGCCATCGAGGGCGAGCTCGGCACGACGATCTCCCACCTCGAGGGCGTGCAGACCGCGTCGGTGCAGCTGGCGATCCCCGAGAAGACCGTGTTCACCTCGCAGCAGGGCGAGCCCACCGCGTCGGTCTTCGTGCAGACCCTGCCCGGCCAGACCCTCTCGGCCGACAAGGTCGACGCCATCGTCCACCTCACCTCGGCCGCGGTGCCCGAGCTCAAGGCCGCGAACGTGTCGGTCGTCGACGCGTCGGGCACCGTGCTCTCGGCCGTCGGGGTCGGCGCCAACGGGTCGGGCTCGAAGCAGGCCGGCGAGTACCAGCAGCGCACCCAGGCCTCGGTCCAGAGCGTCCTCGACAAGGTGCTCGGCCCGGGCAACGCCACGGTCGCGGTGACGCCCGAGATCGACTCGAACTCCGCGCAGCAGACGTCCGAGACGTTCGCCGGCGTGAAGAACGTGCCGCCGCTGAGCCAGTCGACGACGACCGAGAAGTACCGGGGGACCGGGTCGGCCAACGGCTCCGGCGTGCTCGGTCCCGACAACATCGCCGTGCCCGGTGGCACCGGCGGCAACGGCACCTACGACTCGACCAAGGACACCCGCGACAACGCCGTCAACAAGGTCACCGAGGAGCGCACCATCCCGGCCGGCGCCCTGAAGCGCCAGTCGGTCTCGGTCGCGATCAGCGCGGTCGCGGCCCGCAACCTCAACATCCAGGAGCTGCAGAACCTCGTGTCGGCCGCCGCCGGCATCAACGCGGGCCGCGGCGACGTCCTGTCGGTGCAGGTGCTCCCGTTCAGCACCGCGGCGGCCGACCAGGCCAAGGCGGCCCTCGCCGCACAGCAGGCCCAGGACCAGGCCCAGGCCAGCGCGCAGCTGATGACGACCCTCGTCTGGGCCGGCGTGCTGCTGCTCATCGCCGTCGCGGTGCTCGTGCTGTGGCTGCGGGCGCGCCGTCGGGCCGTGCGCGAGCCGGTCGACCTCGAGGGCGAGCTCATCGCCGACGACGTGCCGGCGATCGCCGGTCCCGACGCGACGATGGTGCTGCCCGTCGTCCGGGCCACCCCCGACCTCGCACCCGTGCCGGAGCTGCCCGGACCGAGCGAGGACGTGCTCGACGCCGAGCGCCGCCGCGCCCAGGTCAACCGGCTCGGCGCGTCCGAGCCGCTCAAGACCGCCGAGCTGTTGCGGGGTCTCATGGACGAGCGGCAGCCGGTATGACCCTCGACACCACGGCCCTGTCGATGCCGACGACCGCGACGCACCTCACCGGCACCCAGAAGGTCGCCGTCGTCCTCATGCAGATGAGCCCCGAGAGCGCGGCCGCGGTCATGGGGCACTTCAGCGACTCCGAGGCCGAGGACATCGCCGCCGAGATCGTGCGCCTCAGCCGCGTCGAGCCGTCGGTGTCCGAGGAGGTCATCGCCGAGTTCCACGAGCTGGCGGTGTCGGGCCGCCGCACGACCCTGGGCGGCCGGGACTTCGCCGTCGGCCTGCTCGAGTCGTCGTTCGGGCCGAACCGCGCGGCCGGCGTCATGGACCGGCTCGCCTCGACGATGGCGGGCAAGTCCTACGACTTCCTCGAGAGCGTCGACCCCTCGCAGCTGCTCAGCCTCCTCGACGGCGAGCTGCCCGAGACGATCGCGCTCGTCCTGGCCCACCTGCGTCCCGAGCAGGCCTCGCACGTCATCGCCGGCCTCGGCGCGGCCCGGGCCGCCGACGTCGCGCACGCCGTCGCGACGATGGGCACGCCGACGCCGGAGGCCGTTCGCGTCGTCGCCGACAACCTCCGCGCCCGCACCGGCGCGGCCATCTCCGCGGGTCCGCGGTCGCAGCGGGCGCTCGGTGGCATCCAGCCGCTCGTCGACATCATCAACCGCTCCGACGCGGCCACCGAGCGGGCCGTGCTCGACGCCCTGGCCGAGCGTGACCCGGTGCTCGCCGAGGAGGTCCGCAGCAAGATGCTGACCTTCGCCGACATCGTCAAGCTCGAGCGCAAGGACGTCCAGCTCGTCCTGCGCGGCCTCGACGCCGCGGTCCTGGCGCGGGCCATGAAGGGTGCCCCGCAGCCGGTGCACGACACCATCACGGGCAACATCTCCGACCGCATCCGGGAGATCCTCGAGTCCGAGCTCGCGGCCCTCGGCCCGGTGCGCGCCTCCGAGGTGGAGGAGGCCCGTGCCGAGATCGTCCGCTCGATCCGCGACCTCGAGGAGGCCGGCACCATCACGCTGCGCCGGGCCGAGGAGGACGACCTTGTCTACTGAGGCCTCGTTCGGCGCGACGGCGTACCCGACGCGCCCGGCCCCGGAGGTCGTCGTCTTCCCGGCGCTCGACCTCATGGGGGAGACGGAGGGGTACACGCGGGGCCACGCCGCCGGGTACGCCGCGGGGTTGCGCCGCGCCGCCGACGAGGTGGCCGCCCGCGAGTCCGAGCTCGTCGCCCGCCAGGCGGCCGCTGTCGCGGCCGAGCGGCACCGCAC
>JAEWFB010000365.1 GCA_023389095.1 Actinomycetes bacterium | reverse complement strand
CCCAAGAGCTGGGAGACGACGAACCTCGTGCACCTCGGCCGGGCCCTGACGCAGGCGGCGGCGCTGCGCGAGGAGACGCGCGGCGGGCACGTGCGCGAGGACTTCCCGAGCCGCGACGACGAGCGGTTCCTGCACCACGTCCACCTGACCCGAGGCGTGTCCGGCCGGCTCGGTGCGACCGTCGTGCCGGTGCCGCGCGCGAACCTCGAGGGGCTCGACCTCGACGCCGGCGTTCCCGACCGGGGCGCCGAAGTGCTTGCGGCACGGACCGACCCACGACCCGAGGAGACCCGGTGACCCACCAGCCCGCCGCTACAACGGCATCCGACGGCCTGAGCGGCTTTCCCGAGGAGTGGGCCCGGCGCGTCGTGGCGGTCGCCCTCGAGGAGGACCTCGGCCCGCAGGGGCTCGACGTCACGACGCTCGCGACGATCCCCGCCGACCAGGAGCGCGTCGCCGAGGTCGTCGCGCGCGCGCCCGGCGTCGTGGCCGGCATCCCCGTCGTCGAGCTCGTGCTCGCAGCGGTGGCCGAACGGCTCGACCTGCCGACGCCGACCGTCGAGGTGCTCGCCGACGACGGCGCGCGGGTCGTGCGCGGCGACGTGCTCGCCCGCGTCGAGGGCCGCACCCAGGTGATCCTCGTGGCCGAGCGCACCATGCTCAACGTCGTCAGCCGGCTCTCCGGCGTCGCCACGCACACGCGTCGGTGGGCGGACGCCCTCGAGGGCACGACGACGATGGTCCTCGACACCCGCAAGACGACACCGGGCCTGCGCTGGCTCGAGAAGTACGCGGTGCGCTGCGGCGGAGGCACGAACAAGCGCATGGGCCTCTACGACGTCGCGATGATCAAGGACAACCACAAGCTCGCCGCCGGGTCGGTCGCGGCGGCCTATGCCCTGGTGCGCGAGCGGTTCCCCGACGTCGACGTGCAGGTCGAGGTGACGACGCCGGCCGAGGCGCGGGAGGCCTACGACGCCGGCGCCCGGTTCGTCATGTGCGACAACATGACCGTGCCGGTGCTCGCCGAGACGGTGGCCCTGCTCCGCGCGGCGGGCGAGCCGGTCGAGATCGAGGCGACCGGTGGGATGACCCTCGAGGTGGCCCGCGACTACGCCGAGACCGGCGTCGACTTCATCTCCGTCGGCGGCCTGACGCACTCCTCACCCATCGTCGACATCGCCCTCGACCTCGCCGACTGACGCCGGCGTCCGTTGTGTGCAGATGGTGGGGCCTGTACCCCAGTGTCTGCACACGGGGCGGCTGTTGGGCATCGCAACCGGCGGGTCGTCAGCGGGAGGGGTGGTCGCCGGGGCGGACGAGGCCGGTCTCGTAGGCGGCGACGACGGCCTGCACCCGGTCGCGCAGCCCGAGCTTGGCCAGCAGGCTCGACACGTGCGTCTTCACGGTGGCCTCGCCGAGGTACAGCTCGGCGGCGACCTCGGCGTTGGACAGGCCGCGAGCGAGCAGGCCGAGCACGTCGCGCTCGCGCTGGGTCAGCAGCTCGAGGTCGCGAGACCGGGCCGTGCGCGGGTTCGGTGCCGCCGCGAACGACTCGATGACCCGCAGCGTCACCGCCGGGTCGAGCAGGCCGCCACCCGCGGCCACGGTGCGCACGGCGGCCACGAGCTGCTCGGGTGGCGACACCTTGAGGAGGAACCCGCTGACGCCGGCCCGCAGCGCGCCCTCGACGTACTCGTCCTCGCCGAAGGTGGTCAGCACGACGACGCGCGACTGCGGGCTGGCCTCGAGCACGCGCCGTGAGCCCTCGATGCCGTCGACGTGCGGCATCCGGACGTCCATGAGCACGACGTCCGGTCGCAGCCGGTCCGCCATGGTCCCGGCCATGGCGCCGTCGGACGCCTCGCCGACGACCTCGAGGTCGGCCTCGGCGGTCAGGACCATGCGCAGTCCCACGCGGATCATGGCCTCGTCGTCGACGAGGAGCACCCGGATCGTCACTGCCATCCCCTCCCGATCGGGAACCGGGCCCTGACCTCGAACCCGCCCCCGGCCACCGGTCCGGCCGCCAGCGTGCCGCCGAACATGCCGGTGCGCTCACGCATCCCGACGAGGCCGTGACCGCCGGCGACCGGCCGCACGCCCGGGTCGTCGACGGAGGCGTCGCGCGAGTCGTCTCGCGAGTCGTGCCTGTCGACACCGGAACCCGCCGGTACCGCACCGTCGACGCGCGGGGGACCGTCGTCGCGCACGGCCACCTCGACGGCGTCGGGCTCGTGCCGGAGCCGCAGCACGGTCCGCGCCCCCGGTGCATGCCGCAACACGTTGCTCAGCGCCTCCTGGGCGACGCGGTAGGCGGCGACGTCCACGGCCCGCGGCACGGTGGTCAGGTCGCCGTGGGTCTCGAGGGCGACGTCGAGACCGGCCGCGCGCACGTCGGCGACGAGGTCGCCGGCCCGGGCCAGCGAGACGGGGCTCGAGAGGTCGGCGTCGCCGTCGCGCGGGGTGCGCAGGATGCCGACGGTGGCGCGCAGCTCCTCGACCGACTGGCGGCCGAGGCGCTCCAGGCCCAGCATGACGTCGCGCTCGGCGGGCCGGTCGTCGAGCAGGGGGCCGAGCTGGCGGCGCAGGCCACCGAGCTGCAAGGTCATGACGCTCAGCGAGTGGGCCACGGAGTCGTGCACCTCGCGGGCGATCCGGGCGCGCTCCTCGACCACGGCGGCGTGCGCGGAGATCTCGCGCTGGGCGTCGAGCTGGGCTGCCAGAGAGGCGATCTCGCGGGTGCGCGCCTGCTCCCTGCGAACGAGGGTGCCGGTCCACCACGCCGGTACGAAGATCGCCGGGAAGAAGATGGAGTCCCAGCTGATCCCGGCCCGGACGACGTCGGTGACGACGAACGTCAGGATGCACGCGGCGACGGCGAGCCCGGAGCGTCGCGGCGTCGCGGCGTAGCCGGCCCAGGCGACCGCCACGAGCACGGCGATGAGGCCGGCGCCGCCGGGGCCCGGCGCCCCGAGCAGCTCGCCGAGCGGGAACGACATCGCGACCGCGACCGCACCTGCGGCGGGCCACCGTGTCTGGCTCGCAAGGCTTCCCGCGATCCAGACCGCGACCCAGGCGAGGGCCGCGAAGGACGGCCGGAAGGTCGGGTCGGTCCATGCCTCGACGAGTGCCAGCGCGCCCAGCAGGACGGCGGCCACGACGGGCAGGACCCCCGGCCGTGTGACGGGGCGAAAGGGCGACATGGCGGCAAGGCTAGGGCTCGGCACGGGGCCGCGTATCCGTCTTGCGGGGGAGCGACGGAGCCCGATCCTCCGCACCACGACGGACCGCGTGTCGGTACCGCTCGGCCGAGGCCCGACGAGGCCGCGGGGCGACACGGTTGGTCCGTCGCCGACGCCGGTGGCACCGGAACCTCCGGAACGACCGAAAGGAACCCCATGTCCCACGTCTCGCCCCACGCGTCCGTCGAGCCGGCCCCGGCCGTCGCGGAGCGTCCTGCCCGCCTCGCCCACCCGATGCGCGTCGCGGCGGGTGTCGCCCTCGTCGCCGGACCCGTCCTGTGGGCGCTCGGCATGGCGACGTCCCCGGAGCAGGCGTCCATGGCCGACGCCGACTACATCTCCTCCCTGACCCGCGACACGACGATGACGCAGGTCTCGGCCCTGCTGCTGCACTACGGCAACCTCGCGCTCGGACTCGGCATCCTCGCCGCGCCCTCGCTCGTCCGCGGCGCACGAGGCCGGGTGCTCACGGTCATCGGGGCGCTGCTCGCGGCCATCGGGTTCGTCAACGTGTCCGGCATGGTGCTGTCGGACTGGTGGAACGCCTCCGCCGGAACCCTGCTCAGCTCCGAGCAGGCGGTCGCGGTCTTCCGCGGCTTCAAGGAGGGCTCGCTCCTGCCGTTCTGGGACGGCACCGAGCCGTTCAACCTGCTCGGACCGGTGCTCGTGCTCGTCGGGCTGGCCCGCGCCGGGGTGCTCGGCTGGTGGTCGATCCTGCTGCTCGTCGGTGGCGTCGCCGGCCTCATGGTGTTCGGCGCGACGACGCCTCTCGTCGCGGCGGCGACGGTGCTCGTGGGCTTCACGCCGTTCGCCCTCATCGGCCGACGGCTCCTCCAGCGCCGCCACCTCGCGGCCTGAGGCGATCCGAGCCGAGCCAAGGCGATCCAAGGCGATCCGAAGCGGCTGCCCCCGTTCCCCCCGGGCTCTCCCTGCATCCTCCCAGGCCCCGTCCCGCACCGCTCCGGCGCGAGACGGGGCCTGCGTCGTCCCACCGGCGTACCCTTCGACGCAGGAGGGTGGGCCCATGGGCGTCGTCGACGAGCTGCTCCGCGCCAGAGCGGAGTTCGAACGCGGCGACTGGCGGGCCGCGTACGACGCGTGGGCCGGGTTCGACCTCGCCGGTCTGTCCGCCGACGATCTCGAACGCTCGGCAGCTGCCGCCCACCTGCTCGGACGTGTCCCCGAGGCCGTCGAGCGGTACACCGCCGCGTACGAGGCGCGCACCGCGGCCGGCGAGGACGCCGCGGCGACGATGTGCGCCTTCCACCTGACGATGGCCCTGCGCACGACGGGGGGCCGTTCCGCTGCCGCCGCGTGGCTGGCACGCGGTGAACGCCAGGGCGAGGGGCTGCCGCCCGACGACGCGGCACGCGGGTGGATGGCCTTCGCGCGCATGTTCACCCACCTCGGTGCCGGCCGGATCGACGACGCGCTCGGGTGCGCCCGCACCGCCACCGACGTCGGCCGTTCCAGTGGCGACGCCGACCTGCTCGCCTCCGGCCTGGGCGCCCAGGGCCGGATGTCGATCTACGGCGGACGGGTGGCCGACGGTGTCGGGTTCCTCGACGAGTCGATGCTCGAGGCCGAGCGCGGCGCCCGCGATCCGGTCACGGTGGGCCACGTCTACTGCACTGCGATCGAGGGCTGCCAGGAGGTGTCCGACCTCGTCCGCGTCACGGAGTGGACCGCGCGTCTCACCTCCTGGTGCGCCGCCCAGCCGGGGCTCGTCATGTTCACCGGGCAGAGCGCGCTGCACCGGGCTCAGGTCATGCGGGCCCGCGGAGCGTGGGGCGAGGCCCTGGACGAGCTCGACGCCGCCATCGCCCGCTACCTCGCGGTCGGGGCCGTCGACGCGGTCGGACAGGCGTCGTGCGAGCGGGGCGACCTGCTCCGGCTGCGGGGCGACCTCGCCGGCGCGGAAGCGGCGTACTCGCGCAGCAGCGAGCACGGGTACGAGCCGCAGCCGGGGCTGGCCCTGCTCGCAGCCGCGCGTGGCCAGGGCGCCGCGGCCACCGCGACCGCCCGGCGGCTGTTGGCCGAGCCCGGCTCCGCCGTGGCCCGCAGTCGGTTGTTGCCGGGGGTCGTCGAGGTCCTGGCAGCAGCCGGCGAGGTCGAGGACGCTCGTGCCGGTTCCGTCGAGCTGGAGCAGGTCGCGGTCGCGTTCGGGTCCGAGGCCCTGACGGCGGCCTCCGCCCTCGCCTGGGGGCGGGTCCAGGTTGCGCGCCAGGACGCGGCCGGGGCGCTGCCCTACCTGCGTCGGGCCCGCCAGGGGGCATCGTCGCTCGACCTGCCGCACGAGACCGCGCTGGCCGATGTCGAGACCGGCCGCGCGCTGCTGATGCTCGGCGACGGCGACGCCGCCCACCGGGCGCTCGCAGGCGCCCGTGCCGTGCTCGACCGGCTCGGCGCGCGGCCCGCCGTCGACACCGTCGACGCCCTGACCGGGCGCCGGCCACGGCCAGCAGGGCTCAGCGCTCGTGAGGTGCAGGTCCTGCGGCTCGTGGCCGCCGGACGCAGCAACGCCGACATCGCCGCGGAGCTGGTGCTCAGCGACCGCACCGTCGCGCGCCACCTGTCGAACATCTTCGTCAAGCTCGGTGTCGGAAGCCGCACGGCTGCTGCGGCCTTCGCCTTCGAGCGTGGCCTGACGGACGGCTCAGGCGAGGTGCACGGCCGGGTGCCCTGAGCGAGTCGAGGTGTCGGATCCCCCTGCCGGAGGACGGCGCCGGTCGATGTGAGCGGCCACGAAGGCCGCGTCGCGCCCGACGCCGGGCAGCACCATCGAGCTGAACGAGTACTGGAACGACAGGCCGCAGAAGTACAGGCCCGGCACGTCCTGCGCGACCCCGCGGTACTCCCGCGGCCAGCCGTCGTCACCGACGACGGGCAGGTCGAGCCAGCCGAAGCGCTGCTCGAAGCCGGTGGCCCACACGACGTTGCGCACGTCGAGCACGGTGCCGTCGGCGAGGGTGGGGCGGCCCCCGGTGACGCCGGTGACCCGCTCGGTCCGACGGTCGACGCCGGCGGCGGCGAGGTCCTCGCGCCTGACCCGCAGCATCGGGCCGCCGTGGTGGCGGATGCCGGCCATCGCCCGCCGGCCCATCGGCGTGCGGCGGGTCAGCACGTGCCGCCACGCGAAGAGCAGGACCGGGAGGAGCAGGTGCACCGCGGGGGAGTCCCACCGGACGCCGAGCTGCCCGCAGTCGCGGCCGGCGAGCGTCGTCGACCGGTGCTGGGCCAGCTCGTGGGCGATGTCGCATCCCGAGTGCGACGCGCCGACGACGAGGACGGGACCGTCCTGAAGCTGCGACGGGCGCCGGTACTGGCTCGAGTGCAGTTGGAGGATGCCGGGGTCGAGGTCGGCGGCGAACGCGGGAACGTGCGGTGCCCGACCGAAGGTGCCGGTGGCGACGACGACGTTGCGGCACTCGATGTCCCCGTGGTCGGTCGAGACGATGAAACCGCCGGAACCAGCTGCGGTACCGACCTTTTCGACCCTCTCGACACGGATGCCGAGCCGGACCGGGAGGTCGAAGTGGTCCGCGTACTCCGCGAGGTAGTCGGCCACCTCGTCCTTGGTGGGGAAGGCGTGGGGGTCGCCGGGGAAGCGGAGCCCCGGCAGCGCGTCGTGGCCGGCGGGTGTGTAGAGGCGCAGCGAGTCGTACTGCTGCCGCCACCCGTCGCCGACGGCGCCGTTGCGCTCGAGCACGACGCAGTCACGTCCGCGGGCGAGCAGCTGACGTGCCGTGGCGAGCCCGGCCTGTCCGGCCCCGACGACGACCGTGTCGACGGTCCGGCTCGCGGGTGTGGCCTCTGCTGCGGTGGTGGTTCGGGTCGTGGGCGTGGCGTCCATGGTGTTCCTCCTGTGGTCCGTGCAGCCACGGTAGGAACGGACGCTCGGGCGCCGCGTCGGCCACGATGCCCATCCCTGCGTGCGCGGCGATGGGCAGGAATGACCATCGCCGCGACGCCGGACCGACCTCAGTAGCGGCGGTACCAGAGGTTGACGGCGTAGTCGACGCCGGTGGCGTCGGGGTGCTCGGCCAGGATCAGGTCGGCGTGCTCGGGTGCGAACTCGATCCCGACGACGGCCTCGAAGTCCTCTCGGGCGTCGAAGTCCCAGCGGATGTCGAGGCGCTCGCGCGACCAACCCTGCCGCTCCCAGAAGCGCTCGACCGCCCGTGGGTCGTAGCTCGGCAGGGCGCGCCGGAACCACGTGCCGAACGTCGACCGTGTCGCGTCGTTGTCGATGACGAACGCCGCGCCGCCGGGTCGCACGACCCTCTCGAGCTCGGCGAGGCCCGGCTCGCAGCCCGGCCCGAAGAAGTAGGACCAGCGCGCGTGCGCGACGTCGAACGCGCCGTCGGGGACGCCGATCGCGGCCGCCCCCTCCTCGCGAACCGATGCGTTCGGCAGGCCCGAGACCCTCTGGGCCGCAAGGTCGGCCAGCGGCGGGTGCGGCTCGACACCGATGACTGATTGGGACGAGCCCGCGAACATCGGCAGGTGGAAACCGGTGCCGCAGCCGATGTCGACGACGTCGCCGCCAAACCAGTCGAGGACCGAGCGCATCGCTGCCTCGATGACGTGGTCGCGGTCGACGCCGAGGTTCTCGACCTCGTACACGTCGGGGCTCTCCCAGATGTTCGGGGAGGGGATGACCTCGCTCATCACGGTCCCTCGGTGCCCGACCCGGACGGTCGCGGGGCCGGGCGCAGCCGCCCGCCCTGCGCGTCGAGCGTCGCCGGGTGCACGAGCAGCGGGAGCAGCTTGCGGACGCCACGGGCCCGGACCGCCTTGACCTGCGCCAGGTGTGCCTCGGCGCGGATGACGAGCTCGGCGTAGGCCTCGGGCCCCATGAGCTCGACGAGCTCGGCCTCGTTCGAGCGGTACACCGGCTCGCGCCCGACGTGCGCCTCGGGGTTTCCCGAGCAGTACCAGTCGAGGTCGTGGCCACCGGGCCCCCAGCCGCGCCGGTCGTACTCGGTGATCGTCACCTCGAGGTAGCTGCTCTCGTCGGGCAGCTCGACGGTGCGGAACGTGCGGCGGATCGGCAGCTGCCAGCAGACGTCCGGCTTGAGGGTGTGCGGCTGGACGCCGGTGAGCACGGCGTGCTGGTGCAGGGCGCAGCCGGCGCCGGCCGGGAAGCCGGGGCGGTTGAGGAAGATGCACGCGCCGTCGACGACCTTCGTCTTGCGCGCGCCGTCCTCCTTCTCGGTCCAGTCGTCCTTGCTGCCGTTTGCGGTACCGACCGAGTGGTACTGCCACTCGTCCTCGCCGAGCTCCTCGACGGCGCGCTGGACGCGCTTCCAGTCGTCCTTCTCGGTGAAGTGCGCACCGAGGGTGCAGCAGCCGTCGTCGGGGCGGTCGGCGTAGATGCCGTGGCAACCGGACCCGAAGATGCAGGTCCAGCTGCTCGTGAGCCACGTGAGGTCCAGGCGGAAGCGCTGGTTGGCGTCCGCCGGATCGGTGAACTCCACCCAGACGCGAGGCAGGTCAAGGGGTGCTTCGGCCACCGGCACACCTTATGCCGCCCACCCGGGGATGCCCACGGCTAGTCTGGCCAGTGGGCGTCCAGGTCGCCCCCGGTGCGCGGGCAAGGGCTTCGCCGCCCTCGTGGCAACCGGATGGTCAACCGCGACGCCAGCCACCTCGAGCTGCCTGCGAGGGGTCGGCGGGCGGCTCCGAGGTGTGGGCCCGGCGCCTCGGGGTGGCGCTCGACGACCTGCACCACACGCGTCCGTACGAGTGGGCGGTCTGGGCCCGGGCCGGCCATGCCGCCGCCGTGCTGCGCGAGGTGACGACCGACGCCGCCGACGCGGACTAGCGTGGACGCATGACACCGAGGGCCGAGGGCGCGGCGTCCTCGCGCGGTCGTGGGCGGCGACCGGGCGGTGTCGACACGCGGTCTGCCATCGTCGACGCGGCACGTCGCTCGTTCGCCACGCACGGCTACGACAAGTCGAGCCTGCGCGGCATCGCCCGCGAGGCCGGCGTCGACCCGGCCCTCGTGCACCACTACTTCGACGGCAAGGCGGCGCTGTTCGCCGAGACCCTCTCGATGCCGGTCGACCCGGCGCGGCTCGTCGAGCGCATCGTCGCGGGCGGGCCCGAGGGCGTCGGGCGACGCCTCGTCGAGACGTTCCTGTCCGTGTGGGAGCCGGGCGACCGGCGCGACGCGCTCGTGGCGCTCGTGCGCTCGGCCATGACGAGCGAGGACGCGGCCCGGGTGCTGCGCGAGTTCCTCGGCCGGGAGGTCTTCGGCCGGGTCGCCGGCGCGTTCGGCTCGCCCGACGTCCAGCTGCGCGGCGGGCTCGTGGCCTCGCAGGTCATCGGCCTCGTCGTCCTGCGCTACGTGCTGCGGATGCCCGGGATCGCCGACGCGAGTCCCGACGAGCTCGTCGAGCGGCTCGCCCCCGTCATCGAGCACCACCTCCTCGCGCCCGCGCCGACGGTCGGAGTGCCGACGGTCGGAGTGCCGACGGTCGGGGCGGGGAGGGGCGTTTACACGCCGGGTCCCGCGGAGTAGATTTCATCACATGATGAATAACTCGACGGGACCCGCGGTCGTCATCCACGGCCTGCGGGTCGTGCGGGGCAAGCGCCTCGTGCTCCCCGACCTCGACCTCGAGGTCCCGTCCGGCGAGGTCGTCGGGCTCCTCGGCCCCTCCGGGTCGGGCAAGTCCACCCTCATCCGGTGCATCGTCGGCGTCCAGATCATCGAGTCGGGCACCGTCACCGTCCTCGGCCATCCCGCCGGCTCGGCACCCCTGCGCGACGACGTCGGCTACGTCACCCAGTCCCCGAGCGTCTACGCCGACCTCACGGTGCGCGAGAACGTCGCCTACTTCGGTCGGGCCGTCGGCCTGCGCGGCACCGAGCTGCGCGACGCCGTCGACCGCACCCTGACCGAGGTCGACCTCACCTCGCACGCCGACCAGCTCGTCCGCGACCTCTCGGGCGGCCAGGAGTCGCGCGTGTCGCTCGCGGCCGCGCTCGTCGGGCGCCCGACGCTCCTCGTGCTCGACGAGCCCACGGTGGGCCTCGACCCCGTGCTGCGCCGCGACCTCTGGAACCTCTTCCGCGACCTGGCCGCGGCCGGCCACTCGCTCATCGTCTCGAGCCACGTCATGGACGAGGCCACCCGCTGCGACCGCCTCGTCCTGCTCCGCGAGGGCCGCGTGCTCGCCGACGTCACGCCCGACGAGCTGCTCGCCCGCACCGGCGCCCACGACGCCGACGCCGCCTTCCTCGCGCTCATCGACGCCGAGGCCGCGCACGAGAGGAGCGCCTCGTGAACCTCGCACTGTCCTTCACCACGGCCGGCCGCGTGCTGCGGCAGGTGCGCACGGACCACCGGACCGTCGCGATGATCCTCGTCGTGCCGTGCGTGCTGCTCGGTCTGCTCGCGTGGATCTACCACGGCACGCCGGTCTTCGACAACGTCGGCCCGGCCCTGCTCGGCATCTTCCCGATGATCGTCATGTTCATCGTCACCTCGATCGCGACGCTGCGCGAGCGGCAGTCCGGCACCCTCGAGCGCCTGCTCACCACGCCGCTCGGCAAGGGCGACTTCATGCTCGGCTACGGGCTCGCGTTCGGCGCTCTCGCCGTCGTGCAGGGCGTCGTCGCGACGGCGTTCGCGGTGTGGGTCTGTGGCCTCAGCGTCGCCGGCTCCGTGTGGCTGCTGCTCGTCGTCGCGCTCGCCGACGCCGTGCTGGGCACCGCGCTCGGGCTGCTCGCGAGCGGGTTCGCGCGCACGGAGTTCCAGGCCGTGCAGTTCATGCCGGCGTTCGTGCTGCCCCAGATCCTGCTCTGCGGCCTGCTCGTGGCCCGCGACGAGCTGCCGACGCTCCTGTCGTGGCTCTCCGACCTGCTGCCGCTGTCGTACGCCGTCGACGCGATGAACGCCATCACCTCCAGCGCCGACGGCACGGCCGACGCGCTGCGGGCCCTCGGCGTCGTCGTCGCCTTCATCGTCGGCGCCCTCGCGCTCGGCTCGCTCACCCTGAGCCGCCGCACCGCCTGACCCGCCGACCCTGCCAGACCCCGGCCACCTCTGCAGGGCCGAGTGGCCGGACCGAAACCCGAAAACCGTCTCCACAGGCCGTTTCCCGGGTTCGATCCGGCCGCTCGGCCCGTCGACCGGTGGGTGGGCGCACCCGGGAGGGCAGCCGCGACGCCGTTAGGGTGAGGTCATGCGTCTGGGCGTCGTCGACATCGGGTCGAACACGGTCCACCTCCTCGTCGTCGACGCGCACCCCGGCGCCCACCCGCTGCCGGCCTTCTCGCACAAGACCGAGCTGCGCCTGTCCGAGAGCCTCGACCCGCAGGGCCGCGTCGAGGAGGCCGTGGTCGACCGGCTCGTCGAGTTCCTCGGCGAGTGCCTCCGGGTGGCCGAGGATCAGGGCGTCACCGACCTGTTCGCCTTCGCCACCTCGGCCCTGCGCGAGGCGCCGAACGGCGACGCCGTCATCGACCGGGTCCGCGCCGAGACCGGCCTCGACCTCGACGTCCTCAGCGGCGTCGACGAGGCCCGCATGACCTTCCTCGCCGTGCGCCGCTGGTTCGGCTGGTCGAGCGGTCGCGTGCTGCTCATCGACATCGGCGGCGGTTCCCTCGAGCTCGCGGCCGGGCTCGACGAGGAGCCCGACGTCGCGCTCAGCCTTCCGCTCGGCGCCGGACGCGTCACGCGCGAGCAGCTGCCCGGCGACCCGCCTCACCCCGACCTCGTCCGACGCGTCCGCTCGGGCATCCGCGCCACGCTCGGCGAGCACGTGCGCCCGCTGCTGACCGGCGGCGATCCCGACCGGGTGGTCGGCACGTCGAAGACGATGCGTTCGCTGGCCCGGATCGCCGGGGCCGCGCCGCGCGGGGACGGCCCCTTCGTGCCGCGCTCGATGTCCCGTGAGGACCTCCACGGCATCGTCGAGCAGCTGACCGGCCTGACCGCCGCCGCCCGGTCCGAGCTGCCGGGGGTGTCGGTCGGCCGCGCGCGGCAGCTCCTCGCAGGGGCCCTCGTCGCCGAGGCCGCCCTCGACCTGCTCCAGGTCGACCACGTCGACATCTGCCCGTGGGCGCTGCGCGAGGGGCTCATCCTGCGCCGACTCGACCACCTCGCCGGATGACGTCGGCCGTGGCCTCATGAACATCCGCATCGGGCTGTCGACGTCGTCGGTGTACCCCGGCAACGCCGCGACCGCGTTCGCCACGGCGGACCGGCTCGGTTACGACTCGGTCGAGGTCATGGTGTGGACCGACCCGGTCACCCGCGAGCCCGGCGCGCTCAGGGCGCTGTCGGAGCTGCACGGGCTACCGATCGCGTCGGTGCACGCACCGACCCTCCTTCTGACACAACGGGTCTGGGGCACGGACCCGTGGACGAAGATCGACCGCTCCATCGACCTCGCGCTCGAGGTGGGGGCGCCGGTCGTCGTGCTCCATCCGCCGTTCCGGTGGCAGAAGGACTACGCCGAGCAGTTCGTCGACGGGATCGCCGAGCGCGAGGTCGCCAGCGGCATCCGGCTCGCCGTCGAGAACATGTACCCGTGGCGCACGGCGCGCCGCGAGGTGCTGGCCTACCTGCCGCACTGGGACCCAGTCGAGCAGCCGTACGACAGCGTGACGATCGACCTGTCGCACACGGCCACCGCCGGGTCGGACGCCGTCGCCATGGTCAGTGCCCTCGGCCCCCGGCTCGCCCACCTGCACCTCGCGGACGGTCTCGGCTCGTTCAAGGACGAGCACCTCGTGCCCGGCCGCGGCAGCCAGCCGTGCGCCGACGTGCTCGAGCTGCTGGCCGACTCGGCGTGGTCCGGCGACGTCGTCGTCGAGGTGTCGACGCGCAAGCTGTCCCAGGAGGCGCGCGAGGTCGACCTCGCGGAGGCGCTCGCGTTCGCCCGGCTCGCCACCGCGCCGACCCGGGGCGCCAGCCGCATCTGACGCCCGAAGCGTCGAAACCCGTTGCGCCCCAACGGCGCCCGGCGCCGTCGCCGACCTTCTGGTGGCCGTCTCAGGCCGGGTACCCGCGCGGCCGCACGCTGATGCTGTCGACGTTGGCCCGCGGGCCTGCCTCGAGCGCCAGCCGCACCGCCGCCACGACCGACTCGACGTCGAGGTAGCGGGCCGCGTCGTAGTCGCCCCGCTCGAACGACACGAGCTCGTGCTGCATGTCGGTGTCGACGCGTCCGGGGTGTACCGACGTGACGCGCACGCCGTGGCCGCGCTCCTCCTCGCGCAGCGCGTCGGTCAGGGCGCGGAGCGCGAACTTCGATGCGGCGTAGGCGCCCCCGCCGGGGGAGCTGGTGAAGCCCGACCCGGAGTTGACGGCCACGACGCGTCCCTGCGCGGCCCGCAGCGCGGGTAGCAGCGCCTGCGTGACGGCCGCGACGGCGACGACGTTGACGGTCAGCGACTCCATCCACTCCGGGACCGACGTGTGGGCGATGGTGCCGCTGCGCAGGACGCCGGCAGAGTGCACCAGGACGTCGACGCGTCGGTGCCGTGCCGCGAGGTCGGTGAGGGCCGCATCGAGCGAACCGCCCGGCGCGCAGTCGGCGAGGTCGGCGACCATCCCCTCGGCAGAGGGCAGCTCGGCCACCACACGGTCCACCGACGCGGCGCTGCGGCCGCCGATGACGACGTGGTGCGTCGGTGCGAGGTCGCGGGCGACGGCGAGACCGATGCCGCGAGTGGCCCCGGTGACGACGGCGACGGGGCGGGACGGGGCGGGCTGGCTCATGCGGCCACCCTAGGCCGACCCCCGGCAGGCTCGGGGTCAGGCCAGCCCGAGCGCGTGCGCCTCCTCCCAGAGGTCGTCGCGCACTCGCGGGTGGGCGCAGTTCTCGATGATGTCGTGGCACTGCTCGCGCTCGCTGCGCCCCCACAGCGCCGCGACGCCGTGCTCGGTGACGAACGCGCTCTGCTGGAAGCTCGTCACCGGCTCGTCGACGAGCGGCACGACGGTCGAGCAGTCGGCCTTGGGGTGCCAGGACCGCAGCGCGATGAACGACTGGCCGCCGGGGGAGTGCAGCGCCCCGACGATGAAGTCGGTCTGCCCGCCGAACCCGGAGTGGATGCGGGCGTTGATCCGCGAGGCGTTGGCCTGCCCGAAGAGGTCGACCTCGAGCGCCGTGTTGACCGACGTCATCTGCCGCTGCTGGGCGATGAGTCCGGGGTCGTTGGTCTTCTCGGTGCGCAGCATCCGCACCCGCGGGTTGCGGTCGAGCCAGTCGTAGAGGTCCTGGCTGCCGAAGACGAACGAGGACACGAGCGGGTGGTCGGGGTCGAGGGCGCCCGCGGCGTCGAGGGCGAGGACGCCGTCGGAGAACATCTCGGTCCACACCCGCAGGCCGCGGCGGCCGACGAGGGCCTCCAGGGTCGCGTCGGGCACCGCTCCGATGCCGAGCTGCATCGTCGCGCCGTCGAGGACCATCGAGGCGACGATCTGCCCGATGGCCGCGCTGTCGGCGTCGGGCGGCACCGGCAGGTGCGAGGCGAGCGGCACCTCGATCTCGACGGCGAGGTCGACGTGCTCGACCGGCACCTGCGCGTCGCCGAACGTGTACGGCATCCGGGGGTTGAGCACCGCGACGACGAGCCCGCCCCGGGCCCGGCACGCCTCGATCGCGGCCGGCAGCACGTTGACCTCGAGGCCCAGGCTCACCTGCCCGTCGACGGGCGGGGCGCAGTGCACGAGGACGACGTCGGGCGGCAGCGAGCGCTTGTAGAGCAGCGGCACGAGCGAGAGCCGCGACGGCACGTAGCGCAGGTTGGGGTGGTGGCGCATCCCCGGCCCGACGAAGCACGTCTCGACGGTGACGCCCTCCCGGTCGGTCAGGCCCTTCGGCGCGTTGAGCGCGTGGAGCACGTAGGCCGGCACGGCCTCGTCGACCGCGGCCACGGCCTCGAGCGGGATGGCCATGTTGCCGCTCGTGACGATGCGCGGGTTGTCCGGCAGGCCACGGAGCCGCTGCTGGAGCTCTTCGACGGTGACGATCTGCACGGTTCCATCCTGCCGCCGAGTTCGCAGGGGCAGGCGGCGAACCGCGCAGCGGCACCGTGAGATCGGTCTCGTGCCGACGCGACGCGACGGACAGCCGGCCGGGACGGTGGACCGAACGGTCAGCTGGCCTTGCGCGACGCCTTCTTGGCCGCGGTCTTCTTCGTCGTGGACGTCTTCTTGGTCGCGGTCTTCTTCGCCGCACTCTTCGAGGTGGTCTTCGCGGCGGCCTTCTTCGCGGGCTTGCCGGACGCGTCAGCCGCGGCTGACGCGTCGGTGTCGGCGGCCGCGCCCGACCCGCCTCGGGCCGCCTTGGCCTTGTCGACGCTGCGCTGCAGG
>JAEWFB010000293.1 GCA_023389095.1 Actinomycetes bacterium | reverse complement strand
GCCACCGTCGACGCCAACGCCATCGACGGCAAGACCTACGACCAGATCATCGCCGGCATCAAGGACCCGAACTCCGAGATCGGCAAGACGATGAACCCGGCCATCAACCTCATCAGCGCCCAGCTGTGCCAGATGACCGGCGGCAAGCCGACCAACGTCTGCACGTCGAGCGGCGTCCTGACGGCCTCGGTCCTGCTCAAGAAGAAGTGACGCCGTGAGCCGCATCGAGCAGAGCGGCGAGAAGGCCACCCGGGCCGCGACCGCGACGCGTGCCGGACGCGTCCGGCCGGCGTGGCTGGCCCCGAGCACCCTCGCGCTCACCGTCGTCGGGCTCGGGGTGTCGGTCTACCTCACCGTCGAGCACTTCACGAACAACGCGACGCTCGCGTGCAGCATCGGCGGGGTCGTCGACTGCGCCAAGGTCACGACGAGTGCCTGGAGCACGTTCATGGGCATCCCCGTGGCCCTGCTCGGGCTCGTCTTCTTCGTCGTCCTGCTGCCGCTCGTGTGGCCGTCGACGTGGCGCAGCCGGGCCGGCTGGCTCGATGCGGTCCGGCTCGGCTGGATCACGGTCGGGCTCGGCATGGTGCTCTACCTGGTCTGGGCCGAGCTCTACCGGATCCACGCGATCTGCCTGTGGTGCACGGCGGTCCACGTCGTGACGTTCCTGCTCTGGGTCCTCGTGCTCTTCGGCCAGATCCTCTCCGGGCCGGCCGGCGAGCGGCAGGACGCAGCGGGGCTCGAGGCCTGACCCGACCCGCCGGCCGCGTCAGTCGAGGCGGCTGATGACCGGCATCTCCTCGGTGTCGACGCCCAGCACCGACTTCTCCTCCGGCTTGGCCGGCAGCACCGTCGAGAGGTAGTCGCGCACCGCCTCGTCCATCGGCACGTCGCGCCCGCCGCGCTCGCTCATGTACCACCGGTGCTCGAGCACCTCGTGGAAGATCTCGGCCGGCTCGAGCCGCCCCACGAGCTCGCGCGGCACGGACCGCACGACCGGCTCGTAGACCTTGGAGAGCCACTCGTGCGCGACGATCTCCTCGTCGACACCCTGCTGGTCGGTGGCCGCCACGTAGGCGTCGAGGTCGTTGAGCAGCCGGCGGGCCTGGTTCTCGCCGACGTCGAGCCCGGTGAGCCGCAGCAGGCGCCGGGAGTGGTGGCCGGCGTCGACGACCTTCGGGGTGATGACGATCTCGGTGCCGCCGATGTCGGTCGTGATCTGCAGCTCGTCGACGTCGAAGCCGAGCTCGTTGAGGCGGCGGATGCGCTCGTCGACGCGCCACCGGTCGCCGACCTCGAAGCGCTCGGTGCCGGTGAGCGCGCCCCACAGCGTGTGGTACCGCTCGATGATCGAGGCGGCCACCTCGAACGGGTCGGCCGCCTCCTCGAGGAAGCCGCCCGCGTCGAGGTCCATGAGCTCGCCGGCGATGTTGACCTGCGCGATGTCGAGGTCGTGCTCGCGCTGGCCGTCGGTGAGCCGAGCGTGCAGCTCGCCGGTCTCGGCGTCGACGAGGTAGGCGGCGAAGGCGCCCGCGTCGCGGCGGAACAGCGTGTTGGACAGGGACACGTCACCCCACCAGAACCCGTCGAGGTGCAGGCGCACGAGGAGCAGGGCGAGGGCGTCCATGAGGCGCACCGCGGTGTCGGGCCGCAGGTTCTGGCTGTAGAGCGCGCGGTAGGGCAGCGAGAACTGCAGGTGCCGGGTGATGAGGCACGCGTCGAGGGGCTCGCCGTCCTCGGTGGTGCGACCGTGGACGACACCGAACGGCTCGACGCACGGCACGTCGAGGCGACGCAGGTTGCGCAGCATCGCGTACTCACGGTCGGCGATGTCGTCCTTGATCTCCTTGACGGCCAGGACGCGGCCGCCGAGCTTGACGAAGCGCACGACGTGGCGCGAGATGCCCCGGGGGAGGGCGGCGAGCGTGCTCTCGGGCCAGTCCTCGAGAGGGGTCGACCACGGCAGGTCGAGCAGGGCCGACTCGGGACGGGCGGTGGTGATCTCGAGCGTCACGCGCTCATCGTGGCACGGCGGCGCGACAGGCGTCGATCGGGCCGTGGCGCCACGGCCGCCCGGCCCGGGGGCGCGACCGGCGGGCGAGACGGCGCGCGAGACGGCACCGAGGACTTCACCGGGCGGGCACCGCGGACGTCACCGGAGACGGCACCGGGCCGGCACCCGCGTGGGGTGCCGGCCCGGTGACCGTGCTGCGACCTGGTGCGCCGACCTCAATCGCCGATGCGCAGTCCGCTGTCGGAGCTGAAGAGGTGGACGTGGCCCTCCTTGGGCTTCAGGTGGATGACCTGACCCTTCTCCGGGGGGCGACGACCGTCGACGCGGGCGATGAACGGCTTGGCCGTCTCCTCCTCGCCCTCGGCGTCGACCTGGTGGGCCTTCGTCGTGCCGTAGATGTACGCGTCGGCGCCGAGCTCCTCGACGACGTCGACGGTGACCGCGATGCCCTGGCCGTCGGGGGCCTGCTCGAGGTCCTCGGGGCGGACACCGATGGTGACCTCCTTGCCGGCGTCGCCGAGCAGGGCGCGCTCGACCGGGACGATGTGGCCGCCGTAGTCGACGCCACCGTCGGTGACGGGCGCCGAGACGAGGTTCATGGCCGGCGAGCCGATGAAGCCGGCGACGAAGACGTTGGCCGGGTGGTCGTACATGCGGCGCGGGGTGTCGCACTGCTGGAGGATGCCGTCCTTGAGGACGGCGACGCGGTCACCCATCGTCATGGCCTCGACCTGGTCGTGCGTGACGTAGACCGTGGTGACGCCGAGACGACGCTGGAGCGAGGCGATCTGCGTGCGGGTCTGCACGCGCAGCTTCGCGTCGAGGTTCGACAGCGGCTCGTCCATGAGGAACACCTGGGGCGAGCGGACGATGGCGCGACCCATGGCGACGCGCTGGCGCTGGCCACCGGAGAGGGCCTTCGGCTTGCGCTCGAGGTACTGGGTGAGGTCGAGGATCTTGGCGGCCTCCTCGACACGCTTGCGGATCTCGGCCTTGTCGACGCCGGCGATCTTCAGGGCGAAGCCCATGTTGTCGGCGACGGACATGTGCGGGTACAGCGCGTAGTTCTGGAACACCATCGCGACGTCGCGGTCCTTGGGGGACAGGTTGGTCACGTCGCGGTCGCCGATGAGGATGCGGCCGCCGTTGACCTCCTCGAGGCCGGCGAGCATGCGCAGGGACGTGGACTTGCCACATCCGGAGGGACCGACGAGGACGAGGAACTCACCGTCCGCGATCTCGATGTTGAGCTTGTCGACCGACGGGACCGGGTTACCCGGGTACTGGCGCGTCGCGTTGTCGAACGTCACAGTTGCCATGGCTTCATTGCCTTCCTTCACCGGCAGGAACGTGCCGGACGATCCGTTGTAAAGGGCTGCCCGCCCGAGTGGGTGGGCCACGGCCATCCTGCCGCATGGCTGTCTCGGTGACCAGACCCGGGCTCGGCGGGGCTCCCGCCCTGGATCCCCGGGTGTTCGGACTTCGTGTCCGGAACGTTGCAAAAAGTTGCTGCAAGACCGGTGTCGCAGCGTTGCAAGTTCTTGCTATCGTCTGCGCCACCGGTGGCGGCGTGTGCCACCTGGCTTCAAAGGAGAATCCATGCACAAGCGTGCGCTCGGCGCTGCTGCCGTCACGGGTGTTGCCGCCCTGGCCCTCAGCGCCTGCGGTGGGTCCAGCCCCACCACCCCGTCCAACACCGGCGGCGCCGGCACGAGCAAGGTCACGACGACCGGCACCCCCGAGACGCCGAGCGGCACCGCGGCCCCCGTCCGTGACGCGAACGTCGACCTCGTCATCTGGACCGACGCCGACCGCTCCGCGGCCGTGCAGAAGTACGCCGACCAGTTCGCCGCGGAGAACGGCGTCTCGGTCAAGGTCCAGATCTCCACCGACGTGCGCCAGCAGTTCAAGGACGCCACGAAGGTCGGCAAGGGTCCCGACGTCATCGTCGGCGCCCACGACTGGCTCGGCGAGCTCGTCCAGAACTCGACGGTCGCCCCGGTCAACCTCGCCCCGGACGTCGCCGCGAAGTTCCTCCCGAAGGCCATCGCCGCCACGAAGTTCAACGGCCAGTCCTACGGCGTGCCCTACGCCGTCGAGAACATCGGCCTCATGTACAACAAGGACCTCGTCCCGAACCCGCCGAAGACGATGGACGAGCTGGTCGCCATGGGCGAGAAGCTCGTCAAGGAGGGCAAGGCCAAGCAGGTCCTGTCGCAGTTCGTCTCCAAGGTCGGCAACGCCTACTTCGCCTACCCGTACCTGTCGGCCTTCGAGGGCGGCGGCATCTTCGGCACCAAGCCCAACGGCGACTACGACCCCAACAAGGTCATCGTCAACAGCGCCGGCTCCGTCAAGGGCGGCCAGGTCCTCGCCGACCTCGGCAAGCAGAAGGTCCTCTCGACCAACGTCGACGACACGAACCAGGACGCGCTCTTCGACACGAAGGCCGCCCCGTTCATGATCAGCGGCCCGTGGAGCGTCGCGAAGGCCAAGGACGCCGGCATCAACTACGGCATCGCCCCGCTGCCCTCGCTCACCGGCGGTGGCCCGATGCAGCCGTTCCTCGGTGTCCAGATGTTCTACGTCTCGAGCAAGGCCAAGAACGCGGCCCTCGCCCAGGAGTTCGTCACGAACTACATCCCGCGCAAGGACGTCCAGCTGGCGCTCTTCGAGGTCGGCAAGCGTCCGCCGGCCCTCAAGGAGGCCTACGACCAGGTTTCCGCGAGCGACCCCGACGTCAAGGCCTGGTACGAGGCCGGTATCGGCGGCGCGCCCATGCCGAACATCCCCGCGATGAACTCGGTCTGGGGCCCGTTCGGCCAGGCGACGGCCGACATCATCGCCGGCAAGGCCGGTGCCCAGGCGCGTCTCGACGCCGCCGCCAAGGAGATCACCGCCAACATCGCCAAGGGCTGAGTCCCTCTGATGTGACAGGGGTTCCGGGGTCCGCCAGTGCGGCGGACCCCGGGGCCCCGACCCCTCTCGGGGGTCCCTCGGGAGTGCTTGTGCTCCCCGCTACGTGCATGGACGGCAACGGCGCCGGGACGGCGCAAAAGGACGTGTGACATGACCAAGCCACTCGCGCTCGCGATCAAGTGGGTCCTCATCCTCGTGACGATGGCCGGGCTCCTCTACATCGCCACCAAGCTGGCCGAGGCCGGCAACACCCTCTTCGTCATCCTCACCGGACTCGTGGGGATGGGGATCCTCGCGGTCTACGCCACGCGACGTGCCGTGCCGATGAAGTACCTCGTGCCGGGCCTGCTCTTCATGGCGCTCTTCCAGCTGTGGCCCGTGCTCTACACCGCCGCGCTCTCCACGACGAACTACGGCGACGGGCACCTCTACAGCAAGGAGGCGTCGGTCAGCGACATCATCGCGCAGTCGGTCCGCGAGGTGCCCGACACCCCGCGCTACAAGATGTCGATCGCCATCAAGGATGGCGGCGACCCCGCCACCGCCGACCTCGTGCTGCTGCTGACCAAGCCCGACGGCTCGATGTACGTCGGTGACAAGAAGGGTCTGCAGCCGCTGTCTGCGACCGGTGTCGAGAAGACGTCCATCGGCAAGATCACCAAGGCGCCCGGCTACACCGTCCTCAACGCCCGCCAGGCCAACGCCCGGAGCAAGGACCTGTCGGCCCTCGCCATCCCGACGAAGGACGGCGGCGGCATCAAGCCCGTCGGCCTCTCCGAGGCCTTCGAAGGCCGCTCGACCGTGACCTACGACGCGAAGGCCGACCGGCTCACCGACCACGCGACCACGCCCCCGACCGTCTACGGGCCCAAGGACGCCCGCTGGGTCAACGTTGCCGACCCGACGCAGTCCTACCCGCAGGGCTGGAAGGAGAGCGTCGGGTTCGCGAACTACACGCGGATCTTCACCGACGACACGATCCGCCGCGGCTTCCTGGGGATCTTCGTCTGGAACGTCGTCTTCGCGATCGTCTCCGTGCTCTCGACGTTCCTGCTCGGAATGCTCATCGCGCTGCTCTTCAACGACCCGCGCCTGCGGGGCAAGGCCGTCTACCGGTCGCTGCTGATCCTGCCCTACGCCCTACCCGGCTTCGTCACGGCGCTGGTGTGGAAGGGCATGTTCAACCAGGACTACGGCATCATCAACCAGACGCTGCACCTCAGCGTCGACTGGTTGGGCAGCGACCTCGGGGCGAAGTCCGCGATCCTCATCACCAACCTCTGGCTCGGCTTCCCGTACATGTTCATCGTGTGCACCGGCGCCCTGCAGTCCATCCCGCAGGACGTGCGCGAGGCCGCGACCATCGACGGGGCGAACGCCTTCCGCACGCTGCGGTCGATCATCATGCCGCTGCTGCTCGTCGCGGTCGGCCCGCTGCTGCTCGCGTCGTTCGCCTTCAACTTCAACAACTTCGGGCTCATCTACCTGCTCACCAAGGGCGGGCCCTTCAACGGCGCCGACACGAGCATCGGGTCGAGTGACCTGCTCATCACCTACGCCTACCGCCTGGCCTTCTCCGGCAGCGCGCCCAACTACGGCTTCGCGGCCGCGGTGTCCGTCGTCATCTTCCTGCTCGTGGCTCTGATGAGCATCCCGGGCTTCCGTCGCACCAAGGCCCTCGAGGAGGTCAACTGATGTCGACCGTCAACCCCCCGGTTCCTGCTGACCCCCGGCTCGAGGCCCGCGTCGAGGCGGAGACCGGTACCCGCGTGCCGGCCTCGCCCAAGCGTCGGGGCCTCGGCGGTTCGGTGTGGTGGCGTCACGCGCTCGGCATCATCGCCCTGATGTGGGCGCTGTTCCCGATCCTCTTCATCTACTCCGCCGCCACGAACCCGAGCGGCACGCTCAACACGGCGAGCCTGCTGCCGTCGGGCTTCTCGACGAAGAACTTCACCGACCTGTTCTCCGACCCGTCGCGCCCGTTCTGGACCTGGTACAAGAACTCGATGATCATCTCGCTCTCCGGAGCGCTGCTGGCCGTCTTCATAGGGGCGTGCGCGGCTTTCGCCTTCTCGCGCCTCCGGTTCAAGGGCCGCCGCCCGGGCATGATGTTCCTGCTGCTCACGACGTTCTTCCCGGCGCTGCTGGCGATCGTCGCGATGTACATCATCTTCGCCGACATCAGCGACGTGCTGCCGGCCATCGGCCTCAACACGACCACCGGCCTCATCCTCGCCTACCTGGGCGGCGCGCTCGGGGCCAACGTCTGGCTGCTCAAGGGCTACTTCGACACCGTCCCGCGCGAGCTCGACGAGGCGGCGATCGTCGACGGCGCCAGCCATGCGCGCATCTTCTTCACGATGACCCTGCGCCTCGTCATGCCGATCCTCGTCACGGTGTTCATGCTCGTCTTCGTCGGCCTCTACGGGGAGTTCATGCTCGCCAGCGTGTTCCTCACCGACGTCGACCAGCAGACGCTCGGGGTCGGCCTCTACGGCATGACCCTGGGCAACGACGCGAACACCCTCTTCGGGCGGTTCACGGCCGGCGCGCTGCTCGGCTCGATCCCCGTCATGCTGCTCTACCTGGCCTTCCAGAAGCAGCTCGTCGGCGGCCTCACCACGGGCTCCGTCAAGTGAGTCCGAGCCCCGCACCGATCCCCACCCTCCTGTCCCAGCCGCACCACGACGGCTCCGCCCGCTACGTCTCCACCCTCGCGCCACGGCTCGGCGACACCGTCGACGTGCTCGTGCGCGTGCCGCTCGAGTGCGAGGTCGACGCCGTCCACGTGCGCACGTCACCCGACGGCGAGCAGCAGTTCGCCAAGGCGCGCCTCGTGCGCACCACGGCCACGGATGCGTGGTGGAAGGCGAGCGTCGTCTGCCACAACCCCGTGACGAACTACCGGTTCCTCCTCGCCGGCGGCCCGACGAAGTACGCGTGGCTCAACGGCACCGGCGTGCAGCTGCGCGACGTGCCCGACGCCAGCGACTTCCGCCTCGTCGCGCACGACAAGCCGGCTCCGGCGTGGGCCGAGGGTTCGGTCGTCTACCAGATCTTCCCCGACCGGTTCGCCCGCTCCGCTCGGGCCGACCGCCGCGCCCTGCCCGACTGGGCGGTGCGGGCCTCGTGGGACGACCCGGTCGACACGAGCCCGGGCGTCATCGCCCACCAGCTCTACGGCGGCGACCTCGACGGTGTCGTCGAGCACCTCGACCACCTCGAGTCGCTCGGGGTCGACGTCGTCTACCTCACGCCGTTCTTCCCCGGCCGCTCCAACCACCGCTACGACGCGTCGTCCTTCGAGGCCGTCGACCCGCTGCTCGGTGGCGACGCCGCACTGCGGCGCCTCACGTCCGCGGCGCACGCGCGCGGCATGAAGGTGCTCGGCGACTTCACGACGAACCACACGGGCGATGCCCACGAGTGGTTCGTCACGGCGTCCGGGCCCGGTGGGAAGAGCACGCCGGAGCGGGACTACTACATCTGGGAGGGCGGCAAGTACGTCTCCTGGCTCGGCGTCCCCTCGCTGCCCAAGCTCAACCACCTCAACCACGACCTGCGCCGGCGCCTCTTCGAGGACCGGTCCGGTGTCGTGCGCAAGTGGCTCGGGCGCTCCGGTGGCCTG
>JAEWFB010000290.1 GCA_023389095.1 Actinomycetes bacterium | reverse complement strand
TACCGCGCGCTCGACGGCACCCCGGGCGGTGTCGCCTGGATCGGCCTCTACCGGCCGACCGAGCAGGAGCTGATGTCCCTGTCGGAGGAGTTCGAGCTCCACCCGCTCGCCATCGAGGACGCCATCGTCGCCCATCAGCGTCCCAAGCTGGAGCGGTACGACACCGTCCTGTTCGTCGTTCTCAAGGCGGCCAACTACCTGGACGTCCCGGAGGAGGTCGACTTCGGCGAGCTGCACCTCTTCGTCGGCCCCAACTTCGTCATCACCGTCCGCCACAGCGAGTCGCCCGACCTCTCCCACGTCCGGCAGCGGATGGAGGGCGAGCCCGAGCTGCTCGCGCTCGGCCCGCAGGCCATCCTCTACGCGATCATCGACGCGGTGGTGGATGCGTACAGCCCGGTCGTCGCCGGTCTCGCCAATGACATCGACGAGATCGAGACGCAGGTGTTCGGCGGGGACGCGCTGGTCTCCCGGCGCATCTACGAGCTGTCGCGCGAGGTCATCGACTTCCAGCGGGCGACGCATCCGCTCTCCGCCGTGATGCTCGCGCTCGAGCGCGGCTCCGCGAAGTACGGCGTGACCCAGGAGCTGGAGCGCCGCCTGCGCGACGTCGCCGACCATCTCACGCAGGTGAACGAGCGCGTCGACGGCTTCCGCTACCTGCTGCGCGACATCCTGACCGTCAATTCCACGCTCGTCTCCGAACGCCAGAACGAGGAGATGACGCGGCTGGCGCACTCCACGCACCGGCAGGGCGAGGAGGTCAAGAAGATCTCGTCGTGGGCGGCGATCCTGTTCGCGCCGACGCTGATCGCCGGCATCTACGGGATGAACTTCCACAACATGCCGGAGCTGGCATGGCCGCTCGGCTACCCGCTGGCGGTGCTGGCGATGGTGGGGTTGAGCACGCTGCTGTACGTGGTGTTCAAGAAGCGCGGGTGGATGTAGCGGGTTCTGCTCAAATGCGCAGGTGCCAAACAGCCGCGCATTTGTAACGCTTGCATGAAGAAGCCGGATTCGACCACAGTGCGGTTCGTCATATTCGGTAACGTGCACTGCATATCCTTGCCCGTTTGCACCCGAGCGGGCACTGCATCTTGGAGGACAAAACCTTGACAATCACAGCCCGTAAGGCCGCCCTCACCTGCCTTGTCGCAGCCGGCGTCGTCGCGCTGCTCGCAGCCTGCGGTTCGGCGCCCAGCTCGACCAGCACCGCCGGTGCGAACTCGAAGTACCTGCCCTGCATCGTCTCCGACCAGGGCGGCTTCAACGACCGCTCGTTCAACCAGCTCGGTCTGGAGGGCGTCCAGGAGGCCGCCAAGAAGATCGGCAGCTCGTACAAGTCGGTCCAGTCGAAGAGCGCCAACGACTACCTGCCGAACATCAAGAGCCTGATCCAGCAGGGCTGCAACATCATCGTCGCGTCCGGCTTCAACCTCGTCGCGCCCGTCAAGGAGGCGGCGGCCGCGAACCCGAAGGTCAACTTCGTGATGGTGGACGACAACAGCATCAAGGCGGACAACGTGAAGCCCGTCGTGTTCAACACCGACGAGGCCGGCTTCCTGGCCGGCTACGCCTCGGCGAGCTACTCGAAGACCGGCGTGATCGGCACCTACGGCGGCCAGAAGCTGCCGTCGGTCACCATCTTCATGGACGGCATCTCGGACGGCGTGAAGTACTACAACCAGCAGAAGGGCGCCTCGAAGAAGGTCATCGGCTGGGACGTCGCCTCGCAGGACGGCCAGTTCGTCAACAGCTTCGTCGACCTGAACACGTCCAAGACGATCGCGCAGACGATGCTCGGCCAGAACGCCGACGTGCTCGCCCCGATCGGCGGCCCGATCTACCAGGGCGCCGCCTCGGCGATCAAGGACGGCGGCAAGAACGTCGCCCTCATCGGTAACGACGCCGACGTCTTCCTGACCGACCAGAACGGCTACAACAGCCTGTTCCTCACCTCGATCATGAAGAACATCAAGCCGACCGTCTCGACGATCGTGCAGCAGGCCGCCTCCGGCAGCAAGTTCGACAACTCGCAGTACGTCGGCACGCTGAAGAACAACGGCGTCGGCATCGCCCCGTTCCACGACTTCGCCTCGAAGGTCGACTCCGGCCTGCAGGGCGAGCTGGACAAGATCAAGGCCGGCATCATCGACGGTTCGATCAAGGTCGAGTCGCCTTCGGCGTTCTCCGAGTAAGACACAGCTAGACCCGGGAGGCCGGCCTCGTGCCGGCCTCCCCACCTCGTCCGTCACGGCCGACGCACAGCCCGACACCCACAAGGCCCCCCACATGAAACTCGAACTCCGCGGTATCACCAAACGCTTCGGCGCGCTGGTCGCCAACGATCACATCGACCTGACGGTCGAACCCGGCGAGATCCACTGTCTGCTCGGCGAGAACGGCGCAGGCAAGTCCACGCTCATGAACGTTCTCTACGGCCTGTACCAGGCCGACGAGGGCGAGATCCTCCTGGACGATGTCGTCCAGAGCTTCGCCGGACCCGGTGACGCCATGAAGGCGGGCATCGGGATGGTCCACCAGCACTTCATGCTCATCCCCGTCTTCACCGTCGCGGAGAACGTCATGCTCGGCCACGAGCAGACGAAGCTCGGCGGCCGGCTCGACCTCAACGCCGCTCGCGCGAAGGTGCGCGAGATCTCCGCCCGCTTCGGGTTCGACCTCGACCCCGACGCCCTGGTCGAGGACCTCCCGGTCGGTGTGCAGCAGCGCGTCGAGATCATCAAGGCGCTCTCCCGCGACGCCAAGGTGCTCGTCTTCGACGAGCCGACGGCCGTGCTGACGCCGCAGGAGACCGACGAGCTGATGACGATCATGCGCCAGCTCGCCGAGAGCGGCACCGGCATCGTCTTCATCACCCACAAGCTGCGCGAGGTGCGCGAGGTCGCGACCCGCATCACGGTCATGCGCCTCGGCAAGGTCGTCGGCGAGGCCGAGCCCACGGCCTCCAACGCCGAGCTCGCCTCGCTCATGGTCGGCCGCAGCGTCGAGCTGAGCGTCCACAAGGAGACGCCGAAGCTCACCGAGAACGCCCTGCGCGTACGCGACCTCACGGTCTCAGACGCGGCAGGCGTGGTGCTCGTCGACAACCTCAACTTCGAGGTCCGCGGCGGCGAGGTTCTCGCCATCGCCGGCGTCCAGGGCAATGGGCAGACCGAGCTGACCGAGGCCCTCCTCGGCCTGCAGAAGCGCGTCGCCGGCTCCGTCGAGCTGGACGGCAAGGAGATCCTCGGCCTGTCGGTGCGCAAGGTGCTCGACGCCGGTGTCGGGTTCGTCCCGGAGGACCGCAACGTCGACGGGCTCGTCGCCGAGTTCTCGATCGCCGAGAACCTCATGCTCGACCGCTCCGGCAAGGGGCCGTTCGTCAAGGCCGCCAACCTCCAGCTCAAGTACCGCGACACCTTTGCGGCGGAGAAGTCGAAGGAGTTCGACGTCCGCGCCCAGGGGATCACTACCCACGTCGGCCGCCTCTCCGGCGGAAACCAGCAGAAGGTCGTGCTCGCGCGCGAGCTCAGCCGCGACCTGCGGCTGTTCGTCGCGGCCCAGCCCACCCGCGGACTCGACGTCGGCTCGATCGAGTTCGTCCACGAGCAGATC
>JAEWFB010000192.1 GCA_023389095.1 Actinomycetes bacterium | reverse complement strand
CTCCCGCACCGCTCGAGCGCGTCGGTGATGGCGAGCCGACCCGTGCCGCCACCGTCGACATCGTCGTCCACACCGCCGTCGTCGACGATCGAGTGCTTCCTCGGTCAGCTGAGCAGATGCAGGACCGTCGTGACGGTGTCGGCCGGGTTCGGCGTCGGATCTGCGTAGATCTCCCAGGAGTGTCCGGCGGAGCCCCTGGCCTGCGTCGTCATCCACGTGTCGATCGCCTCGTACGCCTCGTGCAGGCGGTCGTACGGTCCGCGGTAGACGGCGACGACGGCTTCACCCGTAGGTGTTTCGGTCGCGAACACCTCGCCGGCGTCCTCGAAGGTGCCGGCGACTTCGACCCCGAAGTCGCACAGCAACGGAGCGCCCGCCTCCTTCGGGTGGTGGTACACGAAGATGTTGTGGCCACCGGTCCACAGCTCCGGCCGGCCGCGCAGGAAGTCCCAGACCTGGCCCAGCGCCGGACCCCAGGCAGAGCCGACCTCGCCGGGTGGCACCGTGCAGCGCACCGCGGCCAGCGTTCTACTGCTCACAGCCTGCAGCCCGACCGAGACCAGCACCTCTGGATCGTAGATCGCGCATCGGGCACCGGCCAGCGGCCGGCCTCGACGAAGGTGAGCCACCCACTGAACCGATCGCCGACGCCCGTGCCCGTCAACGCAAGCATGTCGTCGTCGGTCACGTGCACCCTGAGCGTCATCGAGGCAGTCTCCCGGGTCGCACGCGTCTGGCCGCACGCTGACATGGCGAGTCATGATGCGCGTATGGATGTTGAAGTGCTCGTGGTCCCGGGGTGCCCCGGGAGCGATGCGGCGTCAGCGCTGCTTCGAAGCGCTCTCGATGACATCGGCTTGGCCGGCACACCGTTCACGGTCCGAGTCATCGACAGCGACGAGGCTGCCAGAGCCCACCGGTTCGCCGGCTCGCCTGCGTTCGTGGTGGACGGGGTGGACCTGTTCGACAGCGGCACGGGCAGTGGCGCGCTGGCCTGTCGGGTGTACAGGACCCCGGACGGCCCCCGGAACGTGCCCGAGCTGGGGGCCCTTCGTCAGGCCCTCAAGGAGCGCGCGGCCCGCGCCGCGAGAAGGTGACCATGGACGCGTCGCCCGTCGCTGGGCAAGCACCCGCTGGCCCGCCGTCGGAGCAGTGCTGGTGCTGCGGATCGGTGGACGACCCAGAGCGCATGGTGCACCTGGGCGACCATCCGGAGGTGGGACTGTGTCGGGCGTGTGCTCGGTGGGCGGCCAAGCAGGCCTGGGCGATCGAGGACCGTGACAGGACCGGTCCGCTGGCCCTGGTGCGTGACGGACTGCGGAGCATTCGTCGAACCGTCATCGCCCAGGGCTGGCATCGGAGCCGATGGCTTGGCGGTCCGCTCCGCTGGATCGGCAAGCGGTTGCCGTAGAGGCGCCTGCAGCGCCCTGGTCACGCAGCAGCGGCGCCGCTGCGCCCAGAGTGCTCGGTCACGCCCACGGGTTGGTGGCCCTGTCGTTCAGTCGTTTCCGCCACGCCAGCTCCTGGGCGCCACATCGCTGACACTTGAGCATGTCCTTGTCGCCGGCCTTGACCCCGTACCTGTGGCCGAGGACCCAGCATGGGAAGTTTCGAAGACTCATCGCTTGCCCCAATCGCTTTCTCTGCCACGCCGCTTCGGTGTCCTGAGCCCACTCTCGGCGTTGGGCGCAGCCGTGTCTGTGCCCGCGGCGACACAGGCATCCGGCCTCTCCCACGAGGCAGCCCCGTGCCAAACCCGCACGCCCGCGGTCAACTTCGTGGAAGCCGCGAAGGGATCGACCACACCTGCCACGCTTGGATGGCCGGCGTCAGTCACCCCCAGCCGAGGCGTCGGTGTCTCAGCCCCCGCTGAGGCGGTTGGCGTTGGGCCGCCGCTCCCTCCACCTCGGGCGGCGGTTCCGGCGTTTGAGACGCATGCATCGCCCGACGCGGAACACCACCTCGCTGGTCGCCGGCCGGGACTTCGGGTTCCATGCCTGCCACGTGCGCCCGCCGGTCGGGGTTCGTGGTGCGACTCACCGCGCCCTGACGTCGCGGTCAGGCGTGGCCGCTGAGCTGACCCAACCGGTCGGCGAGGGCGTCCACCATGGCTCCGGCACGCTTCTCCGAGATCGGTGCCTTCCGGTCGCCGCCCTGGCTGGAGACCGCGAGCACGTCGATGGACAGCTTGGCGCCACCCGCGAGGGCGCGCAGCGCGTCGATCTTGGCGGCGAACGGTGAGCCGCTGCCGGGCGAGTAGTAGCGCACGACCTCGTCGACGTCGTCGGGGTAGAGGTCGGTCTTCGTCACGGCGATGACGAGCCAGATCGGCTTGTTGCGGCGGACCGCCATGGAGGCGATCCGGTGCGAGGTGATCGTCCAGTCCTCGAGCTCGGCGGCGAGCTGCTCCTCGCGGGTGCCGGTGGCGGCTCCCGTCGTGCCGGCGGCGCGTCGGGGCGTCGCGTAGCCGTTGGCGACGACGTGGATGACGCCGTCGACCGGCTCGTCGTGGAACACCTCGTCGAGCGCGCCGAGGCGGGTGGCCGCGTTGTCGCCCGGGACGACGAGGAAGCGGAAGCCGTGCAGCTTGGCCCCGCGACGCGTCCGGCGCTCCATCACCGCCGAACCGACCTCGGCCAGCGCGGCGTCGGTGGCGTGGCGCGTCAGCCGGTCGACGAGCTGGCTCTTGCCGACGCCGGTCATGCCGGTCACGGCCACCATCGGGTAGCGGTCGCGCAGGAGCCGGCTGAGCCGCTCAGGAGCAGCGGCCAGCGCGGTCAGCAGGCCGCCGGCCACGGTCGCCCCGATGGCGGTGCGGCTCGACGGCGGCAGGATCGTGCGGATCCGCGATGAAGGGTGAGACACGGCGCTCCTCGGCATGCTGGTTCAGGTGCCAGTCGGCCCCACGAGCCTACGGTCCGCGGGTCCCCGTGTGCACGGCGGTGCGGGTCGGACGCTGATGCCTGCAGGCGCTCGCGAGCGCTGGCGGCCTCAGGCGATGCGGGTGGCGTCGGGGTCGACCGGGGCGGAGAAGCGGCCGCGCAGGGCGCGTCCGACGGAGGACCCGACGAGCAGGCCCAGGGAGATGGCGATGGCGACGCCGAGCAGGCCGAGGGCCACGTCGGTGACGGACTCGCGGCCGGCGGCGAGCTCGGTGACGCCGACGAGGCCGAGGCTGCCTGGCACGAGGAGCCAGAAGGCGGGGAGGAACAGCACGAGTCGCGGCAGCAGGGGGCGGCGCAGCTCGACGATGCTCGCCCCGAGGCTCGCGGCGATCGCACCGAAGAAGCCGCCGAGGGCGACGGAGCCCAGCTCCTGCCCGGCCACCTGTGCGCCGAAGGCGAGGCCGAGCACGAGCAGCACCCAACCCTGCAGCCGCAACGGGACCCCCTCCATCAGGCAGATGCTCGCGCCGACGAGCAGCAACCCGACCGGTGCGCCGACCCACCCCAGGTCGTCGACGCGGACGTTGGCGAGGGTCGAGGTGGGCACCCGGAGCAGGGCGGTGGCCATGAGCAGTCCCAGGGCGAAGAGGCCGAGCTGGGCGAGTCCGTAGGTGAGGCGGGCGGATCCGGCCTGCATGTGCCCTGCCGCGAGCTCCGACATGCCGTTGACGACGAGGGCGCCGGGGAGCAGGACGGCCAGGGGCGGGAGGACGGTGCGCAGCGGTCCCTCGAGCAGGCCGGCGTTCGCGGCACCGAAGACGGCCAGCGACACGGCGAAGGCGGCGAGCGTCGGCAGCAGCGACGCGACCACCTCGTAGCGCTCGGCGAGCTGGACGAGCGCGAGCACGATGAGGGCTCCGACCGCTGCGGCGGCGATGTTGGCCCACCCCGGCTGGAGGATGAGCGCGATGCCGACGGCGAGCACGGGCCAGGCGAGCGCGACCAGCCACGGCGGCTGCTGGACCGGCCGCCTGGCCGTGGCGGCGAGCTCCGCGCGGGCCGCGGGGATCGTCAGCTCGTCGTGGAGCAGCTGGTGGCGGATCAGGCGGACGCTCGCCGCCTGGTGCAGGCGCAGCCCCGCTGCTGCGGAACGGTACGTGGACGGGCCGCCCGGCGTCAGGGTGAGCGTCAGCCCGGTGGGTCCGACCGCCGACTGCACCTCGGGATAGCCGAGCCGGGCGCTCAGCTCGGCGAGCTCCTCCTCGATCTCCTGCACCGGCTGGCCTGTCGCGATCATTGCGGTGCCGAGCTCGGCGAGGAGGGCGCGGGTCTCGGTCTCGCGGTCCCCCTGTGGACGGTCGGCGTCGGGACGCTTGGCGTCGGGACGGTCGGGAGGAGGCGTCACGACGCGGCTCGCCCGCCGTGGCGCGCGGCCGCAGGTCCCTCCATGCGGCCATCATGTCAAAGCGGCGGTCGGTCGTTGCCGGTCGCCGGGCCGCGGCCCCGCCCCGGGGTGTGCGGCGGCGCCGGTGGTTGGATCGAGACATGCGCATCTTCTTCACCGGAGGCAGCGGCAAGGCCGGCCGGCACGTCGCGCCGTTCCTGGCCGAGCAGGGCCACCAGGTCACCAACGCCGACCTCGTCCCGCTCGGGCACCCGGGCGTCGACGACCTCACCGTCGACCTCACCGACATCGGCGAGACCTACTCCGCCCTGGCCGGACTGGCGCGCTTCGACGAGCTGGAGCGTGAGGCCAAGCCGGTCTACGACGCCGTCGTGCACTTCGCCGCGGTCCCGCGGATCCTGCTCACCTCGGACGCGAAGACGTACGCGACGAACGTGCTCAGCACGTACAACGTGCTCGAGGCGGCCACCCGGCTCGGCATCGGCAAGGTGATCTTCGCGTCGTCGGAGACGACCTACGGCATCTGCTTCGCACAGGGCGAGCGCAAGCCGCTCTACGTGCCGGTCGACGAGGAGCACCCGACCGTGCCGGAGGACTCGTACGCGATGTCCAAGGTCGCGAACGAGGTGACCGCACGCTCGTTCCAGGCCCGCACCGGCGCCGACGTCTACGGGCTGCGGATCAACAACGTCATCGAGCCGCACGAGTATGCCGAGCTGTTCCCGCCGTTCCTCGAGGACCCGGCGCTGCGGCGGCGCAACATCTTCGCCTACATCGACACTCGCGATCTGGGGCTCATGGTGCAGCGGTGCCTCGAGGTCGACGGGCTCGGCTACGAGGTCTTCAACGTCGCGAA
>JAEWFB010000120.1 GCA_023389095.1 Actinomycetes bacterium | reverse complement strand
CCTCGGAGGCCTGGGCGTCGTCGCCGGTGCCGGCCTCGATGGCGACCTGGCCGTCGGTGAACTTGAGCAGCACCGGGGTGTTGCGCTCGGCGACGAGGGCCACGCGCTTGACGGCATCCTCGAGGGCGGCGGTCTCGACGACCGCCTCGGTGTCGACGCTCGTCGGGAAGATGGAGGTGACCTTCGGGTACTCGCCGTCGAGGAGACGGGTCGTGGCGCGACGCTGGCCGGCCTCGAAGCCGATGAGGCCGTCGCCGCCCGCGCCGAACGCGAGTGACACCGAACCCGATGCGCCGAGCGCCTTGGCGGTGTCGGACAGCTGGCGGGCCGGGACGAGCGCGACGTGGCTCGCGTCGGACTCGCTCGGGGTCCACGTCAGCTCACGCATCGCGAGGCGGTAGCGGTCGGTGGCGAGCAGCGTCACCTTGTCGCCGTCGATCTCCATGCGGACGCCGGTGAGGATCGGCAGGGTGTCGCCGCGGTCGGCGGCGATCGAGACCTGGGCGACGGCCTGGGTGAAGGTGTCACCGGCGATGGTGCCGCTGGTCTCGGGCGCCGCGGGCAGCGTCGGGTAGTCCGCGGCGGGCATCTCGCGAAGGCTGAAGCGCGACGAGCCGCACGCGACGTTGACCTTGGTGCCGTCGGTGCTGACGTCGATGGGCTTGTTGGGCAGGTTGCGCGAGATGTCGGCGAGCAGGCGGCCGAGCACGAGGACCTGACCGGCCTCGGCGACGTCGGCGGCGACGGTGATCTTCGCGGACACCTCGTAGTCGAAGGCCGACAGCGTCAGCGAGCCCTCCTCGCTGGCCTCGAGGAGCACGCCCGCGAGCACGGGCACGGGCGGGCGCGCCGGAAGACCGCGCGCCACCCAGGTCACGGCCTCGGCCAGGACGTCTCGCTCAACCCGAAACTTCACGGTGCTCTCACTTCGACAGGTTGGACATGGGGGCTCAGACACTAGTCCCTGCGCCCGAGGTGGCACCACAAACACGCCACAAACGGTCGTGGGCCCCGGCACCCGCGGCAGGGCCGTGTCGGGGGGAGTCTTCCACCGGCCCTCCCCGCCCCGGTCGTCGGGTCGCTCGAGACCCTCGTTGTCGGGGCATCTCCCGTCATCTGGGTTCTCGTCATCGTCATAGGTGCTGTGGATCCTGTGGACAAGCCGCGTCGACGCAGGTCACCGCGTCGTTTCGCGTGTGCAGGGGGTGTGGGTGGTCGACGGGTCCGGCAAGGGCCGGCTGTGGACGCGTCGGCGTCGTTCACACACTGCTCACAAGGAGGGTGCAGTTTTTCCGCAAGATCTCCCCTCTCGTCCACACCTGTCCACAGTGTCCTTGTGGAAACAGCTGGAGACCATGTCCGTTTTGTGCGCATTGGTGGCTAGTCACCTGTGGATGGAGGCGGCCTCCACTTCCACAGAGTTGTCCACAGGGGTGGATAACCACACCTGTGGGTCGAGGCTGTGGGTTGCCGGCGGCCGGGTCACGGCCCGGTCGCACTGTGCACACAGCTGTGGATCCGGATGTGGACGGATGTGGATGTCGCCGGTGGACAGTGACGCCGGCGACCGTCTCCGGTGATGGGACATGTCCTGACTAGTCACCTCTGTCCGATCCGGGCAGGTCGGTGGGTCGGTGCTCAGTCCGCGACGACGAGCCGGCGCGACACCGCGACGTGCCAGGCGAAGAGCGCCTCGGCGTCGGGGACGGGGCCGAGCTGGTCGAACAGCTCGCTCGTGACGGCACCGAGCAGCAGGGTCCAGGCGCTCAGGCCCTGAGCCAGAGCACCCGCGTCGATCGCCGTGCCCGCGAAGAAGTCGTCCGCGAGGAAGCCGCCGACCGCGGGTCCGGCGAGCCGGTCGAGCGCCGGTGCCGGCCGGGGCCCGCGGCCCACCCGCACCGCCGCGTCGACGATGCCGGTGACGAGGGCGAGCACGGCGGTGCCCGGTTCGCTCGTCCGGTCGGCGGGCGCGCGGTAGTCGGGCACGGGCGAGCCGTAGAGCAGGGCGAAGTCGTGCGGGTGCTCGAGCGACCAGGCTCGCAAGGCGTGCGCCACCGCCTCCCAGCGACCGCCGAGGTCGGCGTCGTCGACGGCGTCGTGTGCCCGGCTGACCGCCGCGGCGAGCGAGGTGTAGCCATCGACGATGAGCCGGGTCAACAGCTCGTCCCGGCTCTCGACGTACCGGTAGATGCCCGAGCTGACCATGCCGAGGTCGCGGGCGATCGCCCGGAGGCTGAGGGCGGCCGCGCCCGAGGTGGCCAGGTGCTCGCGCGCCACCCGGAGGATGTCGGCCTCGAGGGCGATCCGGTTGCGGGCGCGCGGGCCCAGTCGCCCGGCGCGTTCGGGCTCCCCCGGGTGGCTGGGCTCGCTGGGCTCGGTGGCCTCCTCGGGTTCGGTGCGCTCGGTGGACGCGGCCGGCTCGCTCGTGCTCATGGACTGAGCCTGACACAGTCGAGGCAGAAATGTGAGCAGTGCTCTTGATTTTCGGGTGTTCGACCGCCATCCTTGAAACGTGAGCACTGCTCACGGTTGCGGATCGCTCGGTCCGCACCCCTCGATCCCCGCCAGGAGCGCCCCATGTCCCACCACCTCGTCCTCGGCGCCGGCGGCGTCGGCCGCACCACCACCGCCGCCCTCGTCGCGGCCGGTCACACCGTCACCCTCGCGTCGCGTTCCGGCCGAGTGACCGAGCGGCCCTGGGAGGACACCCACCCGGACGCCGTCGAGGTCGTCGCCGCCGACGCCGCCGACGCGTCGCGGCTCACCGCGCTCGCCCACGGCGCCGCGAGCATCGTCAACGCCGTCAACCCGCCGAGCTACACCACGTGGGACGCCGACTGGCCACCCGTCGCCGCGGCGACCCTCGCGGCCGCCGAGGCCACCGGTGCCGGGCTCGTCATCATCGGCAACCTCTACGGCTACGGGCGCGTGGAGGCCCCCATGACGGAGGACGACCCGATGCGTCCGGCCGGCCACAAGGGCGCCCTGCGTGCCGACATGTGGACCGAGGCCCTGGCCCGCCACCGAGCCGGCCGCATCCAGGTCACCGAGCTGCGCTCCAGCGACTACTTCGGCCCCGGTACGACGCCGCGCACGAGCTACCTCAACGACGTCGTCATCGACGCGCTCCTCGCCGGACGCCCGCCCCTCGTCCCCGCGGGGCGCGCGGACGTCCCGCACTCGTGGACGTACGTGCCCGACGTCGGTGCCCTCGCCGCCCGGGTGGCCACCAGCAGCACGGAGGACGCGTGGGGCCGGGCCTGGCACGTGCCGACCTCGTCACCGCGGACGTTCGACGAGGCCGCCCGCGACGTCGCGCGACTGGCCGGTGTCAAGGCGCGCACGGTCCGGGTGCTGCCTCGGCCACTGGGCACCGCAGCCGGCCTCGTCGTGCCGTTCATGCGCGAGCTGCGCGAGACGCGTCACCAGTTCGAGCGGCCGTTCGTGCTCGACTCGACGCTGACCGAGCGCACCTTCGGCCTCGCCCCGACGCCGTGGGACGACGCGCTCGAGGCCACCATCACGGCTCGACGCCGCTGACGCGTCGGGGCACGGCGACACGCCCCCAGCGGGACGCGTCGGTGCCAAGACGCGACAGTGCCAAGACGCGTCGGTGCCAAGACGCGTCGGTCAGTGGGACTGCTGGCGGATCCGGTTCGTCAGCTCGGTGACCTGGTTGTAGATGGCGCGCCGCTCACCCATGAGCTCGCGGATCTTGCGGTCGGCGTGCATGACCGTCGTGTGGTCGCGGCCGCC